>DBQL01000004.1:3027-3392 GCA_002305235.1 Prevotella sp. UBA1395
TTCGAACACCGGCGCATCTCCCGCCGACCGGCCGGCAAAGAAACGGGCACACCGGCCAGCAACAAGAAGGTGGCAATACTCGTCTCGGTCATCACGGTGCTTCTTCTCGTTGCCGCCGCACTGTTCTTCAACCGCCAGACCAATGAGAACGCCACCGAGCAGCCTGTCAGCGAAGTGACAGACACCACAAGCCCGGCAACGGCCGAGGCCCCGGCATCAGCGGCTCCGACACCCGAAACAGCACCCACCGAGCAGCCCGCGGCCGAAGAAAGCAATCCCGGAGAATATTCCGGAGAACTGGAATTCATGAACAAACTGGTGCCGCAGATGCACATCGACATCGATAAGATCTATGCCAAGGGCGG
>DBQL01000004.1:3402-4445 GCA_002305235.1 Prevotella sp. UBA1395
GCCTTGGGCAACCTTAACGACAACCAGTTTGCCGCTTACGACAAGGCTTTCGCCGAATACATCACACAAAAAAACGCGGAGTGATGACACTGTTCGTTGCCTGCACCGATTGAAACCACTGAAACCACAGGGCACAGGACTACCCTTTGCCTCAACAAAAATATCAGGGCAATGAGACAGATCATCGCAAACATGACCTGCTCATTGCCCCTTGTTTTTATGAAAAAAACCGCATTCACACTCCTCGCCATCTTCTTGGGCACGGCCTCACTGCATGCCCAGACCGACAAACCGGGCGGATACCGTTTGCCCAACATCGCCGTCGGAGTGAACCACCATCGTGACTCGTTCCTCGTCAGCAGCCTCAACATCGGCCTCCGGCCCGAGGCAGACAGTCTCAAGGGTGTTCAGCTCGCGCTGTTCTACGGCGGCATTCGTCACGACGCACGAGGATTGATGGTGGCCGGCGTGGCCAATGCGGCCCACGCCATGCGCGGATGGCAGGTCGGGGGCTTCTCAAACATTGTCTTTACACCCATGCGGGGCGTGCAACTCAGCGCACTGACCAACATCGCAATGGGCGTGGAGCGCGGACTGCAGCTATCTGCTGCCGCCAACATCAGCTCCGGATACATGCACGGACTGCAGCTGAGCACCTATAATTACGCCGACACGCTGCACGGAACACAGGTGGGACTCATCAACGTGGCATTGCGACATCACAAGGGTGTGCAAGTGGGACTCATCAATTACACATCGGATACCATCGCCCACAAGATCGGACTGGTCAACATCAATCCCAAGACACGCGTCGACCTGATGGCCTTTGTGGGCAGCACGTCCAAGTTCAACTTCGCCTTCCGTTTTCGCAACCACAGCACATACAGCATTCTCGGCGCGGGGTCCAACTACTCGGGCTTCGAGGATAGCTTCTCGGGCACGGTGTATTATCGGCTCGGACAGTATTTCAACCTCACGCCGCGATGGTCTGTGAGTGGCGATGTGGGATTGTATCACATCGAGAGTTTCAAGAAAAACTCGGA
>DBQL01000004.1:4466-6868 GCA_002305235.1 Prevotella sp. UBA1395
GCGGCATTCGTCTCGGGCGGTTACGGCACCACACGGCACTATGGTTCCAACCGCAACTACCGCACGGGATTTGTCGTTCAGGGCGGACTCACCTTCAGATACCTGCGCAACGGTCGACAGGAAGCCCGCTGGATGGCCGAGCGCGAGCGCGACATGGAGTATCATCTCCGCCAGCTTCGCGAAACGCCCGAAGACCAACTCTACCGCTTTACCGACCCCGGCTATCTGCGCCGAAGATGGGGTCGGGCAGCCCTCATGACCACCGGCATCAATGTTTTGGTGCACAGTTTCGACCGATTCGTACTCGACGAAGATTTCGCCGAGGTGACGTTCAAGAGCATCGCGGCCAACTGGCGCAACGGGTTGGTGTGGGACAACGACCAGTTTACCACCAACCTCTTTGCACATCCCTATCACGGCAACCTCTATTTCAATGCCGCCCGCAGCAACGGCCTGTCGTTCTGGCAGAGCACGCCCTTCGCCCTCGGCGGCAGCCTGATGTGGGAATACTGCGGCGAGGTGGAGCCTCCGGCCATCAACGACCTGCTGGCCACCACCTTTGGCGGCATCTGTCTCGGCGAGATCACCCATCGCATCTCGGCCCTGATCCTCAACGACCGCAGTCGCGGATTCCGTCGTTTCTTGCGCGAGACGGCCGCCACGCTCATCAACCCCATGCAGGGGCTTACCCGAATCACCGATGGCGACGTGGGCAGGGTGAGGCAAGAGAAGTTTCTTTACCACGACTTCAGCCGCATTCCCGTGGAGTTTACCGTCACGGCGGGGGCACGATTCCTTGCCGACGACGGCGGACTCTTCCGGGGGGTGAGACTGCCCTACCTGAGTTTCTACCTCAACTATGGCGACGCCTTCGACGACAGCGACACGCAACCCTACGACTATTTCACGGCCAAGGTGACCATGAGCCTCTCTTCGCAACAACCGCTCATCAACGGGGTGCATCTCCTCGGCCGACTGTGGAGCAACGTTGTGTACGACGGCAAGGAAGGCAAGACCGTCATCGCACTGTTCCAGCATTTCAACTATTACGACTCCGAGCCTGTCAAAGACGGCACCTCGCTCACGCCATACCGCATCTCCGAGGCCGCCGCCTTGGGTCCGGGCATCCTATGGCAATTTCCCAAGGTGGGCAACCTGCAACAACTGGAGCAGCGCATCTTTGCCGATCTCATCATCCTTGGCGGTACCAAGAGCGACTATTACAACATGATCGACCGCGATTACAATATGGGCTCGGGCTATTCCGTCAAGTCGAACACGATGATGGAATTCCCCAATTTCGGGCGCTTCGTCCTCAACATGGAGTACTATCGCATATTCACGTGGAAAGGTTACGAGGGCAAAGACCTTTCCACCATCAATCCGCTCTACCTCAACGCGCAGGGCGACCGTGGCAACGCGCAGCTCTTTGTGTTCAACCCCGCGTTTATCTTCCGGCTCAAACACAACATCGGCATCGAGCTGGCAGGCAGCTATTATGCCCGCAACACGTACTACAAATACCACGACCGGGCCAAGGCCACGACGTTTGAGATCATGGGAGGCTTGGTATACAGGTTCTAACCGCCTTTCGACCAAGCGCGCAACGCCTCTTCCATCTTCTGCCTACCGGTCTCGACAATCTCTTTACCCTTGTCAAAATCAAACAAGCTGTACTCGCCCATCGGTATCTCCATGCAGATGTCGGGTGGCGTGAGGCGCAATGCCATCTGCGCGTTCTGCTGCACAGAGAGCTTCGCCACGCGGAGCATCATGTTCATATAGTTGGCCGAGAACTCTGTCTTGAGAAACGGTATGCGCCGCCATATCGACCGGTCAGTCTCTCCGGCCGGCTCGCCATACCTTTTCAAATATCCGGTGAAAGGCTCCGCATCGGGGGCACTCACGTTCACCGCCACCAGCAAATCGCCCTTCTTGCGCTCCACATGGTCTAACGGCAGGGCGTTGTGCACGCTCCCATCCACAAAGATATGCTGCCCGTCGCACACCGGCGAGAATAGTCCGGGCACGGAGATGGAGGCCCGTATGGCCCGCCTGAGCGACCCCGACCGGAACACCTCCTCATGCCCGCTCACCACGTCGGTTGCCGAACAGCAAAACGGTATGGGCAGCGTCTCGATGTGCAGCCCGGCAATCATCGTGTCGAGGGTCTCCATGAGACGTCTGCCCGAGGCTATATGGTCGAGGCCGGGAGAGAGGTCCATGAGCTTTACAACACTCTTGCGGTCGAGCGATGTCACGAGACTCTTCAGCTCGCCGAGCTTCCCCGCGGCGTAGATACCCCCCACAAGGGCACCGATCGACGTGCCGGCCACCGAGGTAATGCGGTATCCGTGTGCCTCCAAAGCCTCGATGGCACCGATATGCGCCAGTCCGCGCGC
>DBQL01000004.1:6903-7357 GCA_002305235.1 Prevotella sp. UBA1395
TCATGTTGTTCATGTTTTCACGGCAAAGATAGTGAATAAAATCGGGATGTTTCTCATCATTGTTTTAAGAAACCTAAAAAATTCCTTTCGTCGTGTTTTGTGCCACATTCCTCCCTGCCGCCCATCATCGCCACACACGCTCTCCGTCTCGTCGCCCCCGCGCCTGCCGGTTGCAGGCGCGGCTTTCGTTCACACGGGGCACGGCGTACCTGCCACGCCCCGTGCGAGAGACCTCAGCCGGCAAGGCGGCTCAACTGTTCTTCCGATAGCTCGCCACGGCCCACACGTCCATCGTCACGGCAATGGTGCCGAGCCAAATCATCTGCACGTACACGCTGCCCATGTCGCCCCCACGCACAAACACCGTGCGGATGGCATCCATGAAATAGTGCATCGGGTTCACCTTGACAATGGTCTGTGCCCAGTCGGGCATCGAGCTCACGGGCGTGAACAT
>DBQL01000094.1:0-7680 GCA_002305235.1 Prevotella sp. UBA1395
CTGCTCGGCATCAACCCATGTGAGCTTCTTGCCGTTGTCGGCATCGTCGGATTCCCATCCGGTCTTGCCGGCCTCCACTTCCGTCGACTTCACGGCCGGACCCATGATATACATGTCTTCTTCGTTGAACATGATACGGTAGGTGGATGTGGTGAGATTCATCTGGAAGGTGTATGAGGTGGCATCGGCATACTTGCCCGACACCAATGGGTTGAGCGCCTGCGACTTGTTCGTGGCGGTGTTGCCCTTGAACAGACCACCCTCGAGCGCCGTGCCGTCCATACCACCGTCGCTACCATAATCTTGCACCTGCGGGCGGATGACATCGTCCCAGCGGGCACCCCAGTCTGTCGACGCGGATCCGGCAACCTGAGCGGAATCGGCCACGGCAAGATATAGCTCGCCCCATCCGGCAGACGGTCTCGGAATGGTGACACGATAGACCACGCTGTCCATTGTCGCCTTGTCGTAGGCTGTCGTGGCATCGACCACGCCCACGCCCGGCGTAGACTTGTAGAAAATCATGCGCTTCATCTTCGCGCGTCCGCTGGTTTGGTAAGGAAGAATATTCACCGCGGCATCGGCATCGGCAAAGTTACCCACCACGTAATAGGACTTCTCCGTGTTTTCTACCAATGAATTTTGGTTGACATCAAGCTCGATCTGCCCGGCATTGCTGTTCTTGGACGCGTCAAACAACCATGTGTAAGACACGCCGTCGCCCGAGGGAAGCGAGAACATGAGGCCACCGTCGTTCTTGGTGCCATAGCTCTCATACCTTACATTGTCGTTGGTGGTCTTGGTGTAAGTGAGGCTTTGGCCGGCTTTCGCAATCTGATAATCAGAAGAATAAGAATAGTATGACTTAGTCACCGTGGTTCCGACGCCCTGCACAATATAATAATGTATGTTTGTCAGAGATGTGCCTTTGTCCGCATTATACTTAGCCAGCAGGGTGGCCAAGCGGTCTTGCTTGAGGTTGAGCGTATAAAGGATGGTAGACAATGCGCCGCCATTCCTTGCGCGCGAGGGTGTCAACCGGAACTCCGTCAGCATCTGGCCACCGGTCAACTCGGGGCTGACGAGTTAATAGGTATTGCCTATCGAGTTGTCGGTGAGCGTGATGCTCGCGTCGGTGAAATTCAAGGTAAAGCCGTAAAGCGACGAATAGGTGGGATTGAACAGTGTCTTGGCCGAGGCATCCGAAGTGAATGTCGTGCTCGTCGCCGTTCCGGGGGTGAGCGTTCCGTCGGTCGCCGTATAATAATTGTAGGTGCTCTCTCCGGTCACCTTACGCAGATAGAACGGCGTAAGCGACGCGTCGATGGTCGTCCCCAACGTGATGGTCGTCCAGGTCGTGCAGTCGACAGAGATCTCATAGCCCGTACGCAAAGCCCAAGAGACTTTCAGGTTCACGCTGCCGGGGTTGCCGGTGTCGAAATTGGTAAGCTCGAACGTGAAATCATAGTCCTTGTAATCGGAATAGATTGCACTCAGGTCGATATACGCATTGGTGCTTACTGATTTCGTGTAAGTATCGTTTGAGCCGTTGCCCAAAGCCGCATCGGCATGATAATAGTAGTTGTCACCGCTATTATTAATGTAAGGTTGCAAGTACAATTTCTTAGTGGTCGAACTAATGAAATTGGTGAACTTGGACCCCGGCCAAGTCTGTTTCCACGAATGAACACTACCGGTTGCGGAATGGCCGCCCATCTCAAATTGGTCGTTTCCAACATCCCATACACGGATGTAAGCTTTTTGAGCATTGACGACCGACGGCAGAAGGAATGCCATCAACAGCATCAATAGTCTGTAATCAAATAGTTTTTTCATCATTTAATTAATAAAATATTCAAAATTTTATAACTCATTCGCCTGCCTCCACAGGAGGACATGCCATTGTTTGATAAATTGTGAGTATAATTATAGATCTCAGTTGATGCAAAAGTAAGCCACTATTCACAACGCACGACTATATTTTTGTAACAAATACACAATTCTTTTGTGCAATCGATTACACGAATATGCCTTAAAACCCCATTTGCTTTCCACACATATCAAAATGTTATCTTGGGCAAAAGAAAAAATAAAAAACGGGTTACAAAGACACTAAAAACACACCAATCACACACTGACGGGTGACGATATGCGTCTTTGAAAATATCAATAAAATTTGATTGCAATTGCCTGTTGCACAAAAAAAGCAACCATGATGAAGGCAGTCATCATGGTTGCTGAATGGGATGTTACCGCCCTTGCGGTTCACTGTCATGCCGTGGCGACAGCCATCGCCCGGCCGATGGGCCGCGCACGCTATTTCATATACCACACGCCGCGGTGCTCCAGCATAGGCACCACAACCTCTTCGCTGGTCTTGTCGCCATAGACCAAGATGAGAAACACTTGGGCCGAGTGGCTTGCCGTGTCGGCTTGTGCATTGGCAACGCGCACCTCGCTAATGCCCCGGTGCTTGTCTTGCTGCTCGCCCATGAACATCTTGGCATTGGCAAGGAGCTGCTCGCGATAGCTCTCGGGGATGGAGTCGGAACGGTAGCGGCCGTCGACAAATCGGTCATAGTGGCCCATGATCAAGGCTTCGTAGTAGGCTTTGGCCGTCTGCGCCGCCACTTCGCCGGCCGATGGTTCGCTCCCACAAGCCCAACACAGGGTGCAGAATCCAATGATGAACAAATATATACGTTTCATGAATGGTGCGAAAAATATTTGCACAACCCGTGCATCACGTTGCACGGGAAAAGCAATCGCCCTTCATGCCCACCCGTGGGGGACGCAAAGGGCGAGATATAAGGGTTATTTCTTGCGGATAAAAACATTGATCGGACAGCCGTGCATGGTCCAGTTCTCCCGAATCTTGTTCTCCAAGAAGCGGCGGTAGTTCTCCTTGACATACTGCGGCAGGTTGGCATAGAACACGAAAGAGGGTATCTGCGTGTTGGGAAGCTGCGAGCAATACTTGATCTTGATGTATTTGCCCTTGATCGACGGGGGTGGTGTCTGCTCGATGATGGGCAGCATCACCTCGTTGAGTTTGGTCGTTCCGATGCGCATCTCGCGGTTCTGATAGACCTCTTTGGCTGTTTCGAGCACCTTGAAAATGCGCTGCTTGGTCACCGCCGACGCAAAGATGATGGGGAAATCGACAAACGGAGCCATGCGCTCGCGGATGGCATTCTCGAAGGTCTTGATGACCTTCTGGTCCTTGTCTTCCACCAAATCCCACTTGTTGACCACCACCACGAGACTCTTGTTGTTGCGCTGGATGAGCTGAAAGATAT
The DNA here is from genome assembly GCA_002305235.1 of Prevotella sp. UBA1395. Lineage (GTDB taxonomy): Bacteria > Bacteroidota > Bacteroidia > Bacteroidales > Bacteroidaceae > Prevotella. The sequence goes on from DBQL01000094.1 coordinate 3,300, forward strand.
TCATGTCTTGCGCCTCGATGCCTCGCGTGGCATCGATCATGAGTATGCACACGTCGCTGTTCTCTATGGCACGGATGCTGCGCATGACGCTATAAAACTCCAAATCCTCCGTTACCTTGTTCTTGCGGCGTATGCCTGCCGTGTCGACAAGGTAGAAATCGAACCCGAACTTGTTGAAACGCGTGTAGATACTGTCGCGTGTCGTACCGGCAATCTCGGTCACGATGTTGCGCTCTTCGCCGATGAAGGCGTTGATGATGCTCGACTTTCCGGCATTGGGACGGCCCACGACGGCAAAGCGCGGAATCTCCTCTTGAATGTCTTCCTTGTTTTCTGAGGGTAGCTTGGATAACACGATGTCGAGCAAATCGCCCGTTCCGCCACCCGTGGCGGCACTCACACACACCGGGTCGCCCAAGCCGAGCTTATAGAATTCGGCCGCGACATACGCCTCGCCACTATTGTCTACCTTGTTGGCCACAAGGATAACGGGCAGCTTGGCACGCCTGAGGATCATGGCAACATCCTCGTCCCAGTCGGTGAGACCGGTCTCCACGTCGACAAGGAAGAGCACGAGGTCGGCCTCTTCGGACGCGATTTTCACCTGTTGGCGTATCGCGTCCTCAAAAATATCGTCAGACTTGACCACCCAACCACCGGTGTCTACCACCGAGAACTCTTTGCCATTCCAGCTGCATTTGCCATACTGGCGGTCGCGGGTAGTGCCGGCCACATCACTGACAATGGCGTGACGGGTCTGGGTCAATCGATTGAAAAGCGTAGACTTGCCTACATTCGGGCGGCCTACGATAGCTACTAAATTTGCCATGTTGCGTTTGGTCTGTCCCCCGTTGCCGAGGGATGGGCGAGGTCATGCGCCCGATTGATATTTGCCGAGGATGACCATTCCCCAGCCCTTGCGTCTGCAAGAGTTTGTCCTACATACAGTCAGGACGAGAAAAAAAGGCATGCGGCATAACCAACGGCTGCCGCCTCATGCCGGAGATGGTGAGACACCAAGGCCTCACTGCGGATTATATCCGAACTGATCAAGCTCTTTGGGCGAGTTGCGCCAGTCTTTATCGACCTTGACAAAGATCTCGAGGAATATCTTTTTGCCGAAGAATCGCTCGAGGCTCTTGCGTGCCTCTGTCGACACCTTCTTCAGCGCCATGCCCTGATGGCCGATGATAATGCCCTTCTGCGTGTCGCGCTCCACATAGATCACGGCGTTGATGTGCACATGACGGTCGTCTTCCTTGAACTGCTCCACCACCACTTCGACCGAATAGGGAATCTCCTTGTCGTAATAACGCAGGATCTTCTCGCGGATGATCTCAGACACAAAGAAGCGCGCGGGCTTGTCGGTGAGCTGGTCTTTGTCGAAATATGCGGGGCTTTCGGGCAGCAGCTCGCCGATGCGTTTCATGAGGATATCGGTGCCAAACTTGTTCTTAGCCGAGATGGGCAGTATCTCGGCATTGGGCAGCAGCGCGTGCCATCGCTCCACGATATCGCCCAGACGCTGCTGGTCGGTCTCGTCGATCTTGTTGATGAGCAGCAGCACGGGAATGGTCATGGTCTTCACGCGGTCGAGGAAATCCATGTTTTTCTCCGGATTCTCCACCACGTCGGTCACATAGAGAAGGATGTCTGCGTCGGCCAATGCCGACTCCGAGAAGGCCAGCATCATCTCCTGCATCTTGTAGTTGGGCTTGAGTACACCCGGGGTATCAGAGAAGACAATCTGCATGTCGGGCGTGTTGACAATGCCCATGATGCGGTGCCGGGTGGTCTGTGCCTTGAAAGTGGCGATGCTGATCTTCTCGCCCACCAGCTGATTCATGAGCGTCGACTTGCCCACATTGGGATTTCCTACGATATTTACGAATCCTGCCTTGTGCATATTCGGGAAAAAATTGGGGTTGATTATCATCAAGAATAAAAAAACGCATGATTCATAGGAATGAAGGATGCGTTTTTTATTCGATTTCTATGGGTATCTGTTATTTGCTCTCGGCCACCGCCGCACCGTCGTACCCCCACTTGTAATAGGAGGCACCATGCACGAATCCGGCTCCGAAAGCTGTCATGATGATGTTATCACCCTTCTTGAGCAGAGCCTCGTTGTCCCATAAAGCCAACGGAATGGTGGCCGAACTGGTGTTGCCATAGCGGTCGATGTTGATCATGACCTTATCCAAGGGGATGTCGGCACGCTTGGCCACGGCCTCGATAATCCTGAGGTTGGCCTCGTGGGGCACCACCCAGTCGATGTCGGCAGCCAGCATGTCGTTGCGCTTGAGAATCTCAGCCAAATCGTCGCCCATGTCGGTCACCGCGTGGCGAAACACATTGCGGCCTTCCTGATACACATAATGGAGATGATGGTCAATGGTGAAGTGTGATGCCGGGCATACGCTTCCTCCGGCCTTCTGGTGCAGGAACGGGAGTCCCTTGCCGTCGGTGCGGAGGAAAGAGTCCTGAAATCCCACTTCCTCGTCTTCTGTGGCCTCTACCAATACGGCACCGGCGCCGTCGCCGAACAATACGCAGGTCTGGCGATCGGTATAGTCGGTGATAGACGACATCTTCTCTGCCGAGATGACAATGATCTTCTTGTACCGGCCGCTCTGGATCAGCGCCGAGGCGGTATCCATCGCGTACAGGAATCCACAGCACGCGCAAGAAATGTCGAAGGCATGCGCGTTTTTCAGTCCGAGCTTGCCAAGGACGATACTTGCCGTAGACGGAAACATGTAATCAGGGGTGGTGGTGGAGAGGATGAGCGCATCGATGGAGTCGGGATCGACACCCGTCTTCCGAAGCAATTGCTTGGCAGCCTTGCGCGCCATGTAACTGCTTCCGAGGCCTTCTTCCTTGAGAATATGGCGCTCCTTGATGCCCACACGCGTAATAATCCACTCGTCACTGGTGTCTACCATGCGCGACAATTCCTCGTTGGTGAGGACATAGTCGGGCACATAGCCGCCAATTCCCGTAATTACTGCGTTAATCTTGCCCATTATTCAGCAGCTTCCTTGACAATAGCAACCTTTCCACGATAGTATCCGCAGGTGGGACACACGGTGTGGTACACATAGTATGCGCCACAGTTAGGACATACGGCCAATGTAGGGGCTACTGCCTTATCATGAGTTCTTCTTTTAAGTGTACGAGTCTTCGACTGTCTTCTTTTAGGATGTGCCATAACTTTAAAACTGTTTTAATTTAATCTTTAATTTCTATGTTGCGTAAAACTTCCCATCGGGAATCTGTAGAACCCTCATCATCGCCATCACCGCTTCGGGCGGCCGAATGTTCCTCGAGGATCTTCATCATGGCAGGATTGCATTTTCCAGGTGCATGCACATGCCTGAGTGGGATGTTGAGTTCTATAAATTCATAGATAAACCATGACACGTCGAGTATTCCTTCGTTCTCGTCTACCGTGACAAGGTCATCGTCTTCAGAAAAGTCAGAGCCGAGCTTAGCCACCAAATGATTATCCGTGAGGATGGGTTGGTCCATGTCTTCAAGACAAAGGTCGCAAGATACGACGACTGAGCCTTCCGTGTGAAAATCCATATCGAAGAAGCCTTCGCCACTATGGATGGTCAGCGAGCAATGCAACCGACCGCTACTTACCGCCGGGGCACCGATGGCCGCGAAGTAAGCATCGTCCAAGTCGAACCCGAAGGCATGGGTGCCGAGGGCCAAACTCTTCAAGTCGATTTTAAACTGCTCTAAATTAGACATATCCACACTTTGGGCTGCAAAGTTACTACTTTTTTCTGATAAAAGGTCATATAGGACTAAAAAAGTTCACCTTTGAATAGAACTTTGGATTTTTTAGGCCGCCATGCCGTGTCGATGCCCGGCAGAAGGGACTATTTACGAAGCTCGATACAAAACGTGGTGCCCTTGCCCACCTCCGAACTTTTCACGTAGATGCGCCCCCGATGATACTCTTCCACGATGCGACGGGCGAGGCTGAGCCCCAACCCCCAGCCCCGGGTCTTGGTGGTAAAGCCGGGACGGAAGACGTTGGCGATGTCGCGCTTGCGTATGCCCTTGCCCGTGTCGCTCACCAAGAGGATGATCTTCGAGGCCGTCTCCTCCACCCGTAGCGTGATAGTGCCACCGTCGCCACCCATCGCGTCGACGGCGTTCTTGCACAGGTTCTCGATCACCCACTCGAAAAGCGAGCTGTTGAGACGCACAATGATGTCGTGGGCGGGGGCCTCCTTGACCATTCTCACCTTCTTGCTCGTGCGACGGTCCATATACACCATCACATGGTCGAGCACATCCTGAAGGTTGGCGGGCACGAGGTCGGGCACCGATCCCACCTTGGAAAAGCGGTCGGCGATGAGCTGCA
>DBQL01000094.1:7790-8324 GCA_002305235.1 Prevotella sp. UBA1395
AAGATGAGCACCACGCCCAACTGAACGAAAGGATATACCGACAGCCGTTGCAGCATAAGCGACCGGTCATAGCACACGTCGATATGTTCCGTGCCCTTGCCGCCAAGGTCTATGCGGATGTTCTGCCCCTGCTCGAGCCATTTACGACCCAATGTGCCCGCTTCGCGCAGACTGTCATCAAAGGTCTTGGCATCTATGCGGAGATTGCGAAATTCGGTGACCTGCCCCTTGGAATCGAGCACGATCACCGGGATGTAGTTGTTGTCGTTGAGCACCTTGAGCACAAGGTTGAGGTCGGTATTCTCGTCGGCTTGGTTCAGCGTGCGCATGGCCTCGGCCCACACCTCCATCTTGCGATGCTCCTGTTCCTTGAGGTCGCGCGTCAGAAAATGAGACACAAGCAGTGACCCTACGGCTATAAGTATAGCCGCAATGACAAGAAATATCTTGACACTCCTGATGCGATCGGTCCATTGCATATCCTCTATACCAACGGCCATGCACCCGGATTATTGTATCATGCGGGCACGATCA
>DBQL01000094.1:8489-10734 GCA_002305235.1 Prevotella sp. UBA1395
CCAAGGTCTTTGCGAAAGCTATCTAATCGCGTCTCGATTAGATAGTAAACGTCGTGCGAAAAGATAGTAATCGCGCGACGATTAGATAGCTTTCGCAAAACGTCTGAATACTTGTCGAAAAATGCTCCAATTCATAAGCATGAATGTAATGATGGCTACTCCGAGAAAGACACGACCGAAAACTCGTTCATGCACGCCATTTGTCTTAAAAAATTATTATCTTTGCGGAGAATACAACAAAAACCGATGCCTGCTCTCTCGAGAGTGCCGACAAGTAGAACTTTCTGCCGATGGAGGAGAAAGCGGCATCTGCATTTACGCTTAATCATTCACTATTCTAATCCAAATCGCAATGAAAAAACTGCTTGTTATCCTACTTTCTATCGCCACCATCTCCGTATGGGGACAGGTTAAACCCACGGTTTCCGTCCTTGGCGACAGCTACTCCACATTCGAAGGCTTTATCCCCGAGGGAAACGAAACATGGTATATGTCTGCCACTCTAAACCGCACCGATGTAGACCGGGTGGAACAGACATGGTGGTGGCAGGTCATCAAGGAGGGCGGATATAAACTCGGAATAAACAACTCGTGGTCGGGGGCAACGGTGTGCAACACCGGATATAATGACAAGGACTACACCCATGAGTCATTTGTAACCCGCTCGCTGAATCTCGGATGCCCCGATATCATCCTGATTTGCGGAGCCACAAATGACAGTTGGGCCGGTGTGGCATTGGGCAATTATCAATACGACAAATGGCGCAGGGGTGACCTTTTCTTCTTTCGTCCGGCAATGGCAAAGATGCTCGATAACATCCGCCTGCATTATCCCAACGCAGAGGTCTTCTTTATCTTGAACACCGAACTGAAACCGGAAATCAACGAGAGCGTAGACCAAATATGCGGGCATTATGGCGTGCCCGTCATCAAACTGCATAACATCGACAAGGCCAACGGGCATCCCACCATCAAAGGCATGAAAGACATGGCTTCGCAAGTGCTCAAAACCCTACGCAAGTAATTTTTATCTCGTCAGCAGACATCAAGATACCGGCAAATAGATATTTGGAACGAAGAGAACGTATTTTTCTTGTTGTTATGACAGCTGAGCACATGCCTGCCATTCCTTAATCGATTCGGATTAGAGATTTTGGGGCAATGTCGGTGAAATCGTTATGATATGCTTGTCACCATCGTACTTTCGGACGAGGTAGTTGAAGTGATTACTATCCATGAACCGGACCATGTTAGAATAAGCCTCTGAGCATAGACATATATTCTTTTACCGTTTTTCAAAAAAAAAGTTTCAAAATACGTGCAGTCTATCAAGCATCATCTACTCCTTTTGACAGAAAGGGAAAATATATCTATGAAACCGGATGTTGATATAGACGCATGCAAGCAGGGAGACCGAAAAGCCTTTAGCGATTTGTATAAGGCATATTCCGGCAGGCTGATGAGAATATGCCACCACTATGTGGCAGACGAAAGCACAGCGGAGGACATTCTGCACGATGCCTTTATCATTATCTTCACCTCCATCAAGTCGTTGAAAGACAACTCAAAATTAGAAGGATGAATGAACACCATAGTAAGGAATCTCTCCTTGAGATACTTGCAAGGCACTAAAAAAAAATATAACTTTATCCGATTTAGAAACAGACCATGTAGACGAGAAAAAAGAAGAAGAGAATAATATTGAACTGGAACTGTTACTATCGGCAATAGACTCTTTGCCTGAAGGAAATCGGGAGGTATTCAAGCTCTCTGTCTTGGACGGTCTTTCGCATAAGGAAATAGGAGAACTGCTTGACATCAATCCTCACAGTTCTTCCTCGCAACTATCCAGAGCAAAGAAAATGCTGCGTGCAATACTGGTTGATTATTGGATGCTGTTATTGCTTCCAATTCTGATACCGGTATATATCTATTTCGTCACGAGGGACAAGACCGTTGATAATGCCGATAGCAAGCCTACCGCTATAAACACTCATAAGAATCTGTCAAAACGTGCTCAAAAAGGGCTTGAAAATCGGAAGAAAGAAAAGAAAAGGTGTTGCACCTCATCAAGCACCAACGGTAATGATGGAAAAGGCGCAGCAAATGCAACTATTCGTGAAAGAAACATGACTTCACAAGTCTTGACGGACCATGCTGAAACAGAACAACGGATATTGCCATTCGATGTGGACTCCATGCAAAAATACTCGGCCATAGGTATCGGTACAAACGATTCTATATA
>DBQL01000171.1:0-552 GCA_002305235.1 Prevotella sp. UBA1395
CGCCTGTGCGCGGATGGCATTCTCGACATATCGCTGCTCAATGCCATAGCTCGAGAGATAACGGTTGGTCGAGCCGGGATACCCCATTGTCATGGCGAAGTCGCCGGGCTGATAGCCCTGCAACGACACCGGTGCCCAGTGCTTGGGGCGATAGGGCACGTTGTCCTTGGAATAGGGCGCGGGGCGATTGGTCTTAGGGTCGGCGTAGATACGGAATACGGAGAAATCGCAGGTTTGGCGCGGCCACATCCAGTTATCGGTCTCGCCGCCATACTTACCCATGCTCTTGGGCACGGTGAAGACCAGCCGTAGATCGGTGAAATCCTGATAGGTGGTGGCGTAATACTTGTTGCCTTCGTAGAAAGCATCGATGTCGATGTGGAGCGTGGAGTCGATCTTCTTGATCGAATCGGTCATCGCATTCTGCAGCGAGTCGATGAGTTGCGACTTGCCTTCGGTGCCGAGGCGGTTGAGACCGAGCTTCTCGAGGCGCGCCGTGACATCTTGCTGGCTCACCATGAACGACACGAACATGTCCTCGTTGGGCAGTTC
>DBQL01000171.1:603-988 GCA_002305235.1 Prevotella sp. UBA1395
TCACCACGGCGTTCTTCACGGCCTCATCGCCATAATAGAGCGAGTTGTAGGGCAGTTGGAAACCCTCGCGTTGCATCTCGGCATAGACCGCCGAGGGCAGGTCGTAGAGCGTCCACATGCCCTCGTCGGCATGCAGGGGCGAGAGGTTAGAGAAGTAAAGGGAGAGAAAGGCCGCAGCCTTCAGGAAACGATGGTGTATCATTGTTGGATGTTTTATGATTTTTTGAATTTCTTTCCAATGACCGGAAGTGAGCCGAGGGGGAAGTCTTTCTTCACGATATAGGCCACAAAGACAAGTCCGAGCAGCGTGTTTGTGCCGATGGCGGCAAGGGTGTCGAGGTATCGGTTGGCCGCGAGCATGCCGGCGGTGAGTATCATGGCCAGC
>DBQL01000171.1:999-2197 GCA_002305235.1 Prevotella sp. UBA1395
TAGCTCAGCAGCATGGCAGTGCCATAGCCCGCGACACCTCCCCACGCGCAAGCCATATAGCTGTATTGCGGCACGAAGATGACATTCACCGCGATGAGCACCACGCAGCCGATGCCACTGAAATAGGCTCCCCAGATGGTGCGGTCGGTGAGCTTGTACCAGAACGACAGGTTGAAGTACACACCCATCATGATTTCGGCAGCCATCACGATGGGTACCACGCGCAGTCCGGCCCAGTAGTCGTGGTTGCGAATGATGTATCGCAGCACGTCCATATAGCCCACCACCATGAGAAAGGCCAGCAGGGTGAAGACAATGAAGTATTTCATGGCCTTGGCGTAGGTCTCACGGTTGTCCTTATCCTTTGACTTGCCAAAGACAAACGGCTCGTAAGCATAGCGGAAAGCCTGCGTGATCATGGCCATGATCATCGCGATCTTCACCGTTGCGCCATAGATGCTCAGCTCCGTCTTGGCGTCGGCGCCGTGGTAAAGAAACGGAAAGACAATCTTGTCGAAGGTCTGGTTCAGGATGCCGGCAATGCCGAGGATGAGCAACGGCCATGAGTAACGCAGCATCCGGCGCAGCAATCGNNCACACCAAGTTGATATAGAACACCATGCCCACCTCGAGCGTGAAACGGTCGTCGTAGAGGCCGAACGGATTGACGCGCAGCTTGGGAAGGAGGTATAGGTACACGATGTTGAGCAACACGTTGAGCAGCACGTTGGCCACCTGAATGGTGGCAAACTTGACGGGTCGCTTCTTATACCGCAGGAAAGCAAAGGGTACACACTTGAATGCGTCTATCGCCACGCAGACAAACATCACCGCCACCCACTCGGGATGGTCGGCATATCCCATCACCGAGGAGATGGGATCGATGAACAACAGCACCCCGATGCTGAACAGCAAAGAGGTGCAACCCACGGCCAAAAGCGTAGTGGAATAGACGGTTTGAGGGTCTTCCTCGGCCTTGTTGGCAAAGCGGAAGAACGTGGTTTCCATACCGTAGGTGAGGATAACCAGCAGCAATGCGGTGTAGGCATAGACGTTGGTCACCACCCCATACTGCCCTCCCGAGGCGGCCCAAGCGGCTGTCTGTATGGGCACGAGCAGGTAATTGATGAACCGTCCGGCTATGCTGCTGATGCCATAGATGGCGGTATCCTTGACGAGAGATTTCAAATTGGCCATT
>DBQL01000171.1:2247-5468 GCA_002305235.1 Prevotella sp. UBA1395
TAGGCGAAGAATATGGCGGCAATGACGCCGGCAAGATCGGCCAGCAATCCGCAGGCCACCGCATGCCGGGTGTACTTCACGCTCACGCTTCCGAAGTAGACTGCCAATATATAAAAGGTGGTGTCGGTGCTGCCTTGGAAGATGCAACTCAATCTTCCCACGAAACTATCGGGTCCGTAGTTCTGCATGGCCTCAAGCATCAGGCCCCTCGCCCCGCTGCCCGAGAGGGGCTTCATGAATGCCGTCGGCAGCGCGCCAACGAAGTCGGCGTTCAGTCCGCACTGCCTCACCGCCCACGCGATGCCGTCTATCATCATGCCCATAGCCCCCGACGCGCGAAACACACCCACCGCCACGAGGATGGCAACAAGATAGGGAATGATGCGCACGGCGGTGTGGAAGCCTTCCTTGGCACCCTCGATGAACGCGTCGTAGACATTGATCTTGCGGATAAATCCGGCGAGAATGAAGAGCACGATGATGGTCATCAGAATGAGGTTGCCGGCCAACGAGGTCACCGTGGCCATCGTGTCCTTGTCCATTTGCCCAAAACCCCAGATCACAATACCCACGAATGCCACCAGTCCGGCCATCGTGGCCAAGAGCGCGGGCTGCAAGAGATTGATGCGCTGCCATAGTGCGGTGATGACGATTCCGGCCAGTGTGGCCACCGTGGTGGCCAAGAGGATGGGTATAAACACGTCGGTGGGGGTGGCGGCGCCATACGAAGCCCTGAAGGCCAAGATGGTGGTGGGGATGATGGTCAGTCCCGATGTGTTGAGCACCAAGAACATAATCATCGGGTTGGTGGCCGTATCCTTGCGGCCGTTCAGCTCTTGCATCTGCGACATGGCCTTGAGACCGGTGGGCGTGGCGGCATTATCCAGTCCCAACATGTTCGACGCGATGTTCATGAAAATGCTGCCCATCGCCGGATGATTCTTGGGAATGTCGGGAAAGAGCTTGGTGAAAACAGGACTGAGCATGCGTGCGAGGACATTCACCACACCCGCTTTCTCACCTATTTTCATGATTCCCAGCCACAGGGCAAGCACGCCGGTGAGTCCCAAGGAAGTCTCAAAGGCAGTCTTGGAAGTATCAAACGTGGAGTCCACGATCTTCTGAAAGATGGTGGCATCGCCCATGCAGAGCTGTATAAAGCCAAAGACAAAGGCAATGAAAAAAAATGCAATCCAAATGTAATTTAATACCATACGGATTGCAAAGTTAGCATTAATTCCATTTCAAAACAAAGATTTTAAACACGAATCGATAATTTTCTCGATTTTATTTGGCGTTTATCCGAATATATTAAGTAATTTTACAACGTGATTTTTAACAATCCTTTTCGAAGCTATTTTGCGATATTGAACAACGATTTCTATTTAGTCCAAGAAGGGGATCATATCAGTGGACTGGTTTAAAAGTGCGATCAATGACAAACAAGAGTGGATCTAATAACATCAGGATGCGCCAAGTGGGTAAAGGTAGTGAGCATGTCAAAGTTTCTGTCTTGGCTTTTGACTTCATTCTTCTGAACTTATTGTACTACGTTCTGCAACTTTTCCTGAAAGAGCACATTCCCCATTACTTCGACCTCTACACCAAATACACGGTCTTGGTGATGAATTTCGCGATGCTTGTATCGGAGTATTTCTTCCACACGATAGTGCAGAAGCGCCTCGTGAAGTTCAAGCAGATCTTGACCAACACCCTCAAGCTGGTATCGTTTCAAGTGGCATTGATGTTTCTCAGCCTGCGCTTCGCCTCAGACGGCGGCGGCTTTTTCGAGTTCATGGTCATCTTCGCGGTCAGTTTGTTCGTGGTAATCATTCTCTCTCGCGTCGTCGAGTTTTGGGCGTTGAGCGAGCTTCGCAAGCAAGGTCGCAACACGGAGAAGGTGCTTCTCGTAGGTAACGACCCGTCGTTGCTGCGCCTGTACAACGACCTCACGATGTCGGCCGCGGTGGGATACCGCGTCTTGGGCTATTACGCCGACGCGCCGATGCACAACTGTCCGGAAGGACTCGCCTACCGTGGTACCATCGCCGACCTCAACAAAAGGTTTGATGAATGGAACTCCAACCCTCTGACCGAGATCGACATCAACGAGATTTTCTGCAGCCTTCCGCACGATGCGGCCGGCGAGGTGAAGCGCATCATGCAGTCGTGCGACAAAAACGTGATCAGATTCTACTACGTTCCGCGTATTTTCGAAGACTACGAGATGAACCTGAAGATGCAGCGTTTCGGCGACTACACGGTGTTTACCAACCACGTGGAACCGCTGCTCAACCCCGCCAACCGCACCTTCAAGCGTGTGTTCGACATCGTCACCTCGCTTTGCGTGTGCGTCTTCCTCCTCCCCATCACCCTTGTTGTCGGCATAATCATCAAGCTGCAAAGCCCCGGCCCGATATTTTTCAAGCAGGGTCGCACGGGCCTCGACGGCACGACATTCAAGTGCATCAAGTTCCGTTCGATGCACGTGAACAAGGATTCCGACAACCTTCAGGCCACCAAGAACGACCCGCGCAAGTTTGCCTTCGGCAACTTCATGCGCAAAGCCAATATCGACGAGCTGCCCCAGTTCTTCAATGTGCTCAAGGGCGACATGAGCATCGTGGGGCCGCGCCCTCACATGTTGCACCACACGGAGCTCTACGGCAAGCTCATCGACAAGTATATGGTGCGCCATTTCTGCAAGCCGGGCATCACCGGATGGGCGCAAGTGACGGGATACAGGGGCGAGACGCAGGAGCTGTGGCAGATGGAAGAGCGCGTGAAGCGCGATATATGGTATATAGAGAACTGGAGTTTCGCGCTCGACCTAAGGATTATGTGGCTCACGGCCAAGTCAGTGTTCATCCACGACAAGCATGCTTATTAAGGCGCGGGCGGCCTTGCGGGTCATGTCTTGAGGCCCGTCGGTGTCAGGATGTTTCATCAGAATAAATATCGGCGAAACCTTTTGGCGCACCGCCCATGATGGTACATACAAGCCATCAGCGGCCTATCGCCATGCCGTCGACACCCGTTTGATGGGCCGTTTTTACCCTTTCGGGGGTGAAAACGGCCTTTTTTCGTAACCCGAAAGATACTTTTCGCCGTGCGATGGCTATCTATTCGACCCGCGATTACTATCGATTCGCGTCGTGATTACTATCTATTCGCGCCGCGAATAGATAGTAATCGCAAGGCAGCGGTTTGTCAAAAAATCA
>DBQL01000171.1:5556-9067 GCA_002305235.1 Prevotella sp. UBA1395
TTGATGTCGTCGAGCGAGCGTGCCACCTTGATGAAATCGGTCCATCGGCCGCGGATAAACCCACGCGCCTGCAAGTCGTCGAGCAGGGCGATGGTCGACGACCAAAAGCCCTTCATGTCATAGAGCACCACCATCTTGCCGTGATAGCCTATGGTGTGCGAAGCCGTGACGGTGAAAATCTCGTCAAGGGTGCCTATGCCTCCGGGCAGGGCGATGAACACGTCGGCCTGCGCCATCATCAGTGCCTTGCGGTCGCTGAGGTCGTCGCAGGGGATGGTCACGTCAAGATAGTCTGACGTGCGGCCGTGTTTCTCGATGATCTGCGGCACCATACCGATGGTCATGCCGCCCGACTCGTGCACCGCGCGCCCGATGCACTCCATCAGTCCGAGGCTCACGCCGCCATAGACCAACCGGTGACCGCTCTCCCCCATCCATCTGCCCAACTCCTCGGTCAACGCGAAATAGTCGGGGTCGATATCGGCATTGGCCGAGCAAAAAATTCCTATTTTCATAAAATTATGATTTATCAACTTCAAAATTAGATATTTTCGAAGGTTGTACCAAATTTTTAGCTAACTTTGTTGTGTTCAAGCAAAAACCACCAATTGGGGCCAAGACAATGGAGTCGAGGCCGAGGACCCGCGTCACACAACCTCTCCCGCCGCCCTGCGGGGCCGGGCACGCCGGGCCTCCGACCACCCATACAAACTACTCACTGCCGACTTCCACCGCCTGCCCAATCAAATCAACCCTCTACCATCATGAGCAAACAATACGCTTACGGCCTGATGGCCGCCTTCTTGGGCCTCGCCCCGGCTGCCTCGGCACAAACCACTCCCGTGTCACAAATGGAAAAACTCTCGCGCGGCGTTGTCGTCGTACCGGCCTCGGGCGGCGGCGAGCAGGTGAGCTGGCGCTTCTTGGGTACCGACGACGAAGACAACACCGCCTTCCAAGTGTTGCGCAACGGCATCAACATCTCGGGCACGGTGACCAACGCCACCTGCTATGTGGACAAGAACGGCACGAAAGACAATACCTACCGTGTGGTGACCCTGCGCAACGGCGAGGCGGCAGACACCACGCAGGCCGTGAGACCGTGGACCGACCTGTACATGACCCTCAGGCTCGACCGCCCCGCCAACGGGGCCAACTACGGCTATTCGCCCAACGACTGCAGCGTGGGCGATGTCGATGGCGACGGCGACTACGAGATCATCGTGAAATGGGACCCCTCAAATGCCAAGGACAACTCGCAGAGCGGAAAGACCGGAAACGTCTACATCGACTGCTATAAGATGGACGGCACGAAACTGTGGCGCGTGGATCTCGGCCGCAACATCCGCGCCGGGGCACACTACACGCAGTTTCTCGTCTACGACTTCGACGGCGACGGAAAGGCCGAGATGATCTGCAAGACGGCGCCGGGAAGCATCGACGGCGAGGGCAACTATGTCTCGACGGCATCTGACGACAGTCGCATCACCGCCGCCGACAACACCAAAGACTACCGCAACTCATCGGGCTATATTCTCTCGGGACCGGAGTATCTCACTGTCTTCAACGGACAGACCGGCAAGGCAGTGAACACCATTTTCTATCGCCCCAACCGCGCCTTCGGCAACTCGGGCGATGCCAACTACTCCTCGTCGTGGGGCGACAGCTACGGCAACCGCGGCGACAGATACCTTGCCACGGTGGCCTATCTCGACGGACCCGACGCCCATCCCTCGGCGGTGATGTGTCGAGGATATTACACGCAGGCCTATCTGTGGGCCGTCAACTTCGACGGCAGCAAACTCACGACCAAGTGGCTGCACGCCTCGGTCAACGCCACCACGGTGAACCGGTGGGACGAGAACGGCAAGCTCACCATGACAACCTATAACTCCAACACCGGCGGCAAGGGCAAGAAATACACCGCCTACGGCAATGGCAACCATAACCTGAGCTGTGCCGACGTGGATGGCGACGGCAAAGACGAGATCGTTTACAGTCAGGCGGCCATCGACCACGACGGCAGCCTGCTCTACTGCGTGGGATTGGGGCACGGCGATGCCATGCACCTGAGCGACCTCATACCCGACCGTCCCGGGCCGGAAGTGTTCACCGTGCATGAGGAGAACACCGAACCCTACGGATGGGACGTGCACGACGCCGCCACCGGCGAGGTGTTGCTCCGCGGCTCGGGAGACACCGACAACGGGCGAGGGCTGTCGGCCGACATCGATGCCACGAACCGCGGCTTCGAGTTCTGGTCGTCGAACGACCGGCAGATACGCAGCGCACGCACCGGCGGGGTGTTGAACACCAAGGGGGTATCGGTAAACTTCAGGGTCTACTGGGATGGCGATTTGCAAGACGAACTGCTCGATGGCAGCAAGATAGACAAATGGAACGGCAACGGCACGACACGCCTCATCAGCCTCTATGACTACAACCACTCCACATCATGCAATGGCACCAAGGCCACGCCAAACCTCTCGGCCGACATCTTTGGAGACTGGCGCGAGGAGGTTATCCTGTGGAATGCCGAAGACAGTTGCACGCTCAACATCTTCGAGACCAACCAGCCCACCTCGTTCCGCGTGCCCACACTCATGCACGACCACGTCTATCGCATGGGCGTGACATGGCAGAATGCGGCCTATAACCAGCCGCCACACCTCGGCTATTACCTGCCCGACCGCTTCGCCACGAAGTTTGAGCCGCAGACATCCGTAGGACTCGAGCAGACCATCTCGCTGGGCGACTCCATCAATCCCATCGTGTTGCTGCTCCGCAACTGCAACTTCTACACCTCGAAAGCAGACTCCACCTTTCTGCCCGACGGCACCAAGGTGGGGGGCATCGACACACAATTCACCCTGCAAAAGAACTATGGCGCACGCACCTTCACCATCACCGGCCTTCCCACCAAGGCCGGCGACTACACCATTGTGATCAAGGGTGCCGACAATGTGGTCGATCACGGCGATGCATACGCCAAGATCACGTTGCACGTACTGGGCACATCGGACGGCGTGGCCAATATCCCGGCCGAAGACAACAGACCTACCATAATATATAATATGGCCGGCATACGCCAGAACACAAGCCTCGACACCCTGCCCCAAGGAGTCTATATCGTGAGGCGAGGAGCACAAACCTACAAGGTAGCCAAGCAAAGCTCCAATGCCAAGCCATGAAAATAAATATGCCGAATGCTGCATGCGTTCGGTTTTTTTGTCGTAACTTTGCACCCGAAAGGGGACTTAGCAAGAACGGTAGGGCGTTGTCAAGTAGTCCCTACGGTTTTTTTACATTAAAATTTTATTTTTGAAGACATTTGAAGAATTAGGCGTCAGCGAAGAGATTCGCCGCGCCATTGACGAGTTGGGCTTTGAACATCCCATGCCCGTACAAGAAGAGGTAATCCCGTATTTATTAGGTCAGGGTAACGACGTCATCGCATTGGCACAAACCGGAACAGGAAAAACAGCCGCCTACGGCATTCCCGTGCTCCAAC
>DBQL01000171.1:9199-14696 GCA_002305235.1 Prevotella sp. UBA1395
GTGGTGCTCGACGAGGCCGACGAGATGCTCAACATGGGATTCACCGAGAGCATCAATGCCATTTTCGAGGGTATTCCCACCGACCGCAACACGCTGCTCTTCTCGGCCACGATGGGTAAAGAGATCGAGAAGATTGCCAAGAGCTACCTGCACGACTATCAGGAAATTGTGGTGGGATCGAGAAACGAGGGCGCCGAGAGCGTGAACCACGTCTATTACATGGTCAACGCCAAGGACAAATACCTTGCCCTGAAACGCATCGTGGACTTCTATCCGCACATCTACGGCATCGTGTTCTGCCGCACGAAGGTGGAAACGCAAGAGATTGCCGACAAACTGATCAAGGACGGATACAACGCCGAGTCACTGCACGGCGACCTCTCGCAGCAGCAGCGTGACCTGACGATGCAGAAATTCAGAAACCACCTCACGCAAATCCTCGTGGCAACCGACGTGGCTGCCCGCGGATTGGACGTAAACGACCTGACACATGTCATCAACTACGGACTGCCCGACGATATTGAAAACTATACCCACCGGTCGGGACGAACGGGTCGCGCGGGCAAGAAGGGCACCTCGATAGCCATCATACACACCCGGGAGAAGCACAAGGTGCGCAACATCGAGAAGGTGATTGGCAAGGAATTTATCGACGGCACATTGCCCTCGGCTGAGGAAATATGCAAGAAGCAACTCTTCAAGCAGATGGACCAGATCATGAAGACAGATGTCAACGAGGAACTTATCGCACCATACATGGCCGACATCAACCACCAGTTTGAGTATATCGACAAGGAAGACATCATCAAGAAGATGGTGAGCGTGACCTTCGGGCGATTCCTCGACTATTACAAGAACGCGCCGGAAATCGTGAAACCATCGACAAAGAAAGGTGAGGGACGCGACGGCAACGGCGAGAAAAAAGGCAACGGCACAAGTCGCAAACGTGGCGCGGAGGCCGGATACCGACGGCTCTTCATCAATCTCGGCAAGCAAGACGGCTTCTATCCCGGCGAGATCATGCAGTTCCTCAACCACCATATCGAAGGCAGGCAGGAGGTGGGACATATCGACCTGATGCAGAAATTCTGCTATATCGAAGTGCCGGAGAGCGATGCCGAGCATGTGATGGGCTCTATCGACGGCACCAACTTCCGCGGACGCGAGGTGAGATGCAACGATGCCGACGCGCCGGGGCGCAGCAGAGGCGAGGGCAGTCGTGGGGCAAGCGAGAGCTATGGTGGCAGAGCACGCCGCACAACACGCGGAGACCGCAATGGCACGAGAGCCTATCGTGACGACGACCGCGGCAACCACAATGGCGGACGAGGCACGCGAGGGGCCGGCAGGACACGACGCGAAGACTATCCCCAAGCCGGCAAGCGGGGTGCGGAAAATGCCACACGCCACAGCCGCGACGACTGGAAGAATCTCATGCAGGAGGCCAACGTGCGACTGAAAGGCGAGGAACCCGACTTCACGGAGGAGGGATGGGCACGCCGCAAACCCAAAAAGAAGAAGTAATCGAATCCGAACACGCCGGCATACAGCGACGGATGATACAAGAGAAGTTTTCGGATGGACAGGATATGGCATTCGGAAACTTCTTTTTTTGAATGCTCAAGACAGACGCAAAAGGGTGGCGCGCAATGCCGCGAACGTTATATTTTCTTAAACAAAGTAACCTTTTGCCACCCCAACCCGTTTTAGAGGATATAACAAAAATATACAAATACGACTCACACAACAATGAAAAAATCATTATTCGCATTCGCCATCGCTGCCACTGCAATGGTTGCCACCTCGGCCCGCGCAGCCCAAGGCGATGTACATTTCAAAGGCAGTCTCAAAGGATTAAAAGACACGCTCATCGTTTTCACACCCGCAAGCAACGGTGATTACAAGCGCGACACGGTGCTCACGCCTAACGGAACGCTCGACATCACGGTNNGACAAGAAGAAGGAATAAGGTTTATGGCTATCGCCGTGCCCGGTGAGACCGCCGAACTGTCGGGAGACCTCAACCAAAGCTATTATTTCTCCGGTTCGAAGTTTTATCAAGCCTACAACGAGGCAGACCGAGCCATCGAGGAAATCAATAAGCCCATACGGGATTTGGTGTCTTCGCTCAATGCCCGCATGGCTGCCGGAGAGGACCAGAGTGTCTTGATGAAGGAGTATGAGGAGAAATCGGGCCCCATAGAGACACAGCGTACCGAGGCACTTCTCAACTTCGTACGCCGCAACCCGGCATCTGAGGGGAATGTGGCGATTATCAACGAACTGGAAGATGTGGCCAAGGTGAAGGAAGCCGTTGCGCTCTTCGCTCCCGAACTGCGCGACGGACGCATGAAGGCTTACTATCAGCCCATTGTAGATAATATGGTGCAACGCGCCGAGCGCGAGGAGCAGGCGGCCAAGAAACAGGCAGCCGGCGTGATGGCTCCCGACTTCACACTGAACGACATCAATGGCAAACCGCTCGCGCTGTCATCGCTCCGCGGCAAATATGTGGTGCTCGATTTCTGGGGGAGCTGGTGCGTATGGTGCATCAAGGGCATTCCCGAGATGAAGAATTACTATGCCAAATATCAGGGTAAATTTGAGATTCTGGGCATCGACTGCAACGACCCGGAAGCTAAATGGAAAGAGGCTGTGAAGAAATATGAGCTGCCTTGGCTGCATGTCTACAACCCCAAGAACAGTTCGGTGCTGGCCGATTACGGCGTGCAGGGATTCCCCACGAAGATCATCGTTGGTCCCGACGGCAAGATTGTAAAGACCGTTGTGGGCGAAGATCCATCGTTCTACACATTCCTTGACGAGACATTCGGCAAGTGACAACAGCCGCCAAACGGCTGATGCGTGATTGTTCGGACCGGCAAGACCGGTCCGAACAATCTTTTTTTTTACCCCTATCGCGCAATCTTGTTGATCACAAGGGCTATCGCTCCGTCACCCGTCACGTTGCAGGCAGTGCCGAAAGAGTCCATCGCGATGTACAGCGCGATAATCAATGCCTGCTCATCCGCCCCGAAACCAAGGATGCTTCCCAAGGGTGCAAGAGCCGCCATGACAGCACCTCCGGGCACTCCCGGACCGGCAACCATCATGATGGAGAGCATGAGGATGAAGTTGAGAAAGAGCAAGGGGTCGTGGGGCATGCCCTCAAGAAGACATACCGTGAGGGCGCATGCACTGATTTTCATGCACGACCCCGACATGTGGATGGTGGCACAAAGGGGAATCACAAACCCTGCCACACCCTCGCCGACGCCGTTTTTCAACGTAGAACGTAGGGTAACGGGTATTGTGGCCGCCGAGGAGGAGGTTCCCAAGGCTGTCATGTAAGCCGGAAACATGTTGAGAAGCAGCCTGAACGGGTTGCGCCTGACAAACAGGCCGGCCAAGAAAAACTGATAGACAAGAATAAGAATATGCAGGATAAAGATCACCACGATGATTTGGGCGAAGACCAATAAGATGCGATAGGCCTCGCCGGTGAATGTCATATTGAGGAAAATACCAAGGATATAGAGTGGCAACAGTGGTATGATGACCTTGGCAATGACAAGTTCTACCGTTGTGCGAAAGTCGGAAAACACACCTTTCAACGAACTCAATGAGGCATAAGCAATGGTCAGTCCCACGACGAAAGAAAACACGAGGGCTGCCATGACATCCAGTATCGGCGGGATGGTGATGGTGAAATAGGGTGACAATTCCGCAGCCTTGTGCATCTCTCCCACCTCCGGGGCATTGGCCACCATTGTGGGAAAGAGCCACGACCCGGTGCCGTAGGACAGCAGTCCGGCCACTACGGTGTCGACGTAAGCGATGATTACGGTAATCAACAGCAGTCTGCCCGCGCCACGACCGATGTCGGCAATGGCCGGGGTAACCAATCCCACAATGAGCAAAGGAATCATAAACCCGAGGAATTGGGAGAACAATGCGTTGAAAGTGACAAACACACGTACCCAGCTTTCCGACAGGATATTGCCGCCGATGATGCCCAAGATGATGGCCACCACGATGCGGGGAAGCAGTCCCAAGTGTAGTTTCATAGCCTGATATTTCGTTTAACCCCATCCGAACCGAGTGGGCCGATGGGCTGTCCTGCAAGTAATCGGCCGATGGCGGCGGGACATACGGAATGTGAAGGGGGCGTCATCGCACCCTCGGCGCGGCCCGCCGCACACGGCTTCAAAGTTTCTTTTGCTCGCCAAACTCCTTGGACACATAGTTGAACAGGCTCTTGCAGCATTCCGCCGAGAATTCCTGCGCCGAGGCAATGAGCCGATCCCACTGCTCGGGCGAAAGTCCGTGCTCGATCTGTTCACGCGTGATGCCATGCTTCACAAGTCCGTAAATGAATCCCGCGTTGAAGTTATCACCGGCCCCAATGGTGCTCACCGTAGGCGTATCGGGCACTTCATAGCTGCGTCGAAGGCCGCTCTCGGCCCTCAACTCCACCGTATCGCGCCCTTGTGTGCAGATGAAACGCTTGCAATAAAACGAGATTTCGGCGTTGTAAATCTTGTCAGGGTCGGTGAGTTTGTAGAGCACCGAGAAGTCCTCTCGACTTCCTCTGACGAAGTCGGCATACTCTAAGTTCTCCAAAAGATTAGGCGTGATCTTCATCACCTCATGCTTATGCGACTGTCTGAAGTTCACGTCATAGTAGATAATGGCACCATGACTCCTCGCATCTTCAAGCAATGCCACGACCTGTGGGCGTATCACGGGGTTGACCGCGTAGAAAGAGCCGAAGACAACAATATCGTCGGGCTGGATGGAAGGATAGGCAAAATCGAGCTGATCGTGCGGATGGTCCTTGTAAAAAATATACTCCGCGTCGTTGTGCTCATCGAGAAACGCCAAGGAGATGGGTGACTTAGAGTCGGAAAACACATTCACGTTGTCGGCGTTGACATGGTTCTCCTTGAGAAACGAGATGACATTCTTGCCCACTCGGTCATTGCCGGCTTCGCTGATAAACGCGCATGGAACCCCCGACCGTCCCAAGGAAATCAACGCGTTGAATGCCGATCCACCGGGATAAGCACCGATAGGCTGCTCATCTTTGAATATAATATCAAGAACTGTCTCGCCTATTCCTATTACTTTTCGCATATTTTGATAGTGATTATTATATGCAAAGATATAATTTTTCGATAAAATGATAGAAGATATCAGGGAAAATTTGTTATATCTTGTTTTTTTGTTTATTTTTGCATTATAATGATAACCTACTGTATTAACGCCAGAAACTAAAACTAAAAAATTATGCTTACCAGTTTAGGAAAGTTCGTTGGAGCATTGCTTCTGATTCTTTTCGCACTGATGATGATCAATCATCGGAGCACGACCATTCAGGCCGGGGTGAATCATATCGAACCCGGCAGCTATGAATTCTTAGAGGATTTCGCAACACCGGCCAACTATCAGAACAATCAATTCGACGATATCGACGCATCATCCGTTGACAACGGCT
>DBQL01000203.1:0-1303 GCA_002305235.1 Prevotella sp. UBA1395
TGCCAAAAAGTCATGATAGACGATCCGACCGAAGAAAATGGCGATGGGAGCCGGGTGGTGGTCCGGCTCAATGTGGATCGGCTCGAAATGCTGCCCTTTGCCGGGGCCAAGTCGACCCGCGCCACAGACGTGAAGGCCGTGTGCAGCAGGTTGAACCTTGCGGTGTACCAAAACGGGGAACGGATAGAACAGGTCAATCAGGAGTCGTCGTCAGACACATACGGGCAACTCAAGGTGGTGCTCGCGCCCGGTCAATACACCGTGGCGGTCATCGCACACAGCGGCGCGAAGAATGCGGTCATGACCAATCCGGAGAAGATCACCTTTGACGGCAAGGTGACAGACACGTTTTATTATTACGGAGAGCTGACGGTAAGGGGCGACACCTCGCAAGACCTCACGCTGCAACGGGCTGTCGCGATGTTCAGGTTGAAGATCACCGACAAGGTTCCGGAAAACGTTTCCCGGATGCATTTCTTCTACACGGGCGGCAGCTCCACGTTCGATGCCGTGCACGGGGTGGGGTGCGTGAAGTCTCAACAGGGCGAGCTTCGAGACGTCGTCGCAGACATGTATGAGCATGGCGGAGTGTTCGAGGTCTACACCTTTCCGCGGGCAGACAGCAATGTCCTGAGCGTGACGGTCAAGGCACTGGACGCGGGCAACAACCTGTTGATCGAGAAACAGTTTCCCGAAGTGGCTGTCAAGCGCAACATGATCACGCAATATCAGGGGAGCTTCTTTGGCGGGCCGCCGAGTGGCGATAACGCGAAGGAAGACTCGATTTGCATCAACTGGGACTCGCCGGACGAGTGGGAACAGCTCGACAAGTCCTTCTGACGGCGTGAGCACCCCCTCTCCGGTCCTTGGACAACGCCCCGCCGTGGACCGGATGCGGGAGATGCTGTTTACCGTATCACCCACATTATTTTTTTGATTTCAATCACCGACAGCACATCTCGCATGCGTCATCATGGCGACCCTCACATGCAAGTGGATGACTCTCGCATGCAGGCGAGCAGCCTGAGAGAGACACACGCCGACCGTTCATTCCCTGACCGCGTGCCCGGCAAGGCGCGTTTGCAACAGACCACCGGTCAAGGGATAGTGAGTGTAAATAGCGTGAGTCCAATGTATTATATGTACTACAGAGTCGGTGATTAGCGAAAGTTGCCATGCCCCCTATGCGGTGGCAGGAGCTTGCGAGTGCAATCTATTCCTCGCCGGTCTCACCTTTCCTCATGTCTGACAAAAGATAATAGGCACCCGACAATGCCAAGGACACGCCATTGAGAGATTTCTC
>DBQL01000203.1:1413-9216 GCA_002305235.1 Prevotella sp. UBA1395
AATCACTCCCGTTCCGGCATCCTGAAGTCGCACCCGCACATGGACCGACTGTGTCTCCGGCTCAAAAGCCTTTCCCACGGCATATACCACGCCCGAACATTCCTGTCCGCCGGCCGATTGCATTTGCAACGACACGCGCTGCCCTGCCTTGACTTTGGCAATGTCTCGCTGAAACACTTGGAGGTCGGCAAAGACGTTTTGGGTGTTCACAATGCGCATCACGGGTTGCTCTGGAGAGGTGTATTGTCCGGTCTCCACTTGGATTTGCTCCACCGACCCGGCGATGGGGCTTCGCAAGGCGATGCTTGTCACAGTCTTACCCTGCCTCACGGCAGCCGGACTGATGCCCATCTGTCGGAGTTGCGAGGCCAACATGGCCATCTCAGAGCCATTGATCTGCACCTCCGACCGTATTCGGTCATAGTCTTTGGCGGCCCCCACACGCTCCGTCATCATCTCTGTCTGCCTACGAAACTCCTTATTTAGATAGCTTTGGCGGTTCACGGCGGTGAGATAGCGAGACTGCAGGTCGATGAAATCGGGATGGCTCAGATAGGCCACCACCTGTCCCTTGGCCACTGTCTGCCCTACTTTCACAAGCACTTTCTGCACGTTTGCTCCCATCAATGAAGTCACTGAGGCTGCACTCTGCGGGTCGGTGGCCATCTGTCCGTTAGCCTCGACGACAGCCACAAATGCGTGGTCTGCCGCGCTACCGGTCGTGATGCCGAGCGAACGGGCTTGTTGGTCGGTGAGGGTTACGGTCATCTCGCCATCCGACAATTCTTGTTTCTCTTCGGCTGTCTTGGCGTTATTCACCCCGCACGAGGTCAGTACAAGGGCCATCCAGCCATATATAAAAGATTGATAGTTCATTGCTGTTCTGTGTTTAGATATTGTAAATTGATTTGTGTATGGATGAGACGCTCGTATGCCGACCAATAGTCCAGCTCTGTCTGCACGGCATCGCTCATGGTTTGGATAAAGCCTATGTAGTCGGTGGCACCGAGACGATAGGCTGCCGCTGCCCCAGTCTGTTGCTCACGGGCCGTGGGCAGTGCCACGTCACGATAATATTGCAGGTGTTGCAACGCTTTCTTGTAGTCGAGTCGAAGTCGGCGTTGGGCATTCAGAAGTTGCGCCTTCGTCTTGTCAAGCTGTGTCTGCGTGATCTCACGGTCTATCCGTGCCGCTTTCTCCCGGGCCTTATACGATTTTCTCCATAGCGGAACGCTCATCCCGACATTCATCGACCAAAATCCCCATCGGTCTCCAATCTTCTGCGATCCGCCCTCGACAAAGAATGCCGGCTGCCGTTTCGACTGTTCCACGAGGATATCCTGATCGGCCAGTTTCACCTTTTCCGAATAGAGGTTGAGTAGCGGATGGTCTGCCGTCACCATACTGTCGGCTTGCGGCACCGTTATCTCGGGCGGCAGTGAAGGCTCAACATCGCCCTGTCCCAACCATGATGACAGCCGGATCACGGCCGAACGGTAGTCGTATTCGGCCTGACGCTTCTCCTCAGACCGCTGAAGGGCACGTTGTCTTGCCGTGCTATACTCCAAGTAGGACGTCTCACGGGCCTCGTAACGTTTCTTGGCTGCCTGCTCGAAGTTGCGGTATATCGAGTCGATCATGCCGTATGTCTCTACCCTTTGTCGCGAGACGTAGGCCTGCAGATAGGCTGTCGAGACCGCCTTGCGTAGTTCGAAGATGGTCAGTGCGGCCTCACTCTCTGCCGTCCTGACTGCCTGCTGCTGTCGTCCGGCACGTGCCTTGCGCCCCGTCAGGTTGAAATTTTGCCGCACGGAGAGCACAGTGAACACCCCATCGCTGCCTCTGCCCACCTCTTCCGCTCCTGCGGCAAACTCCGTCTCGCCCAAATCGTTGACGCCCTTGGTCATCACGGCCTCTCGCTCCACGGCCAGTCGTGCCGCCAGCACGTCGGGATAAGACTGCTCTGCCATCCTCAGCGCCTCGTCCAAGCTCACCCTCGTCTGCGCNNNNAGCGTCTTGCCGACTTTGAAGTCACGTCGCTTCAGTTGTTCTTCCAATGCGTAGAGCACCGGCACAACAATCAACGTGAGTATCGTGGCGGTAAACAGTCCGCCGATGACCACCGTGGCCAGCGGTCGCTGTACCTCGGCCCCGGCAGAAGCCGATACCGCCATCGGCAAGAAGCCGAGCATGGCGGCCGTGGCCGTGAGCATGATGGGGCGGATGCGCTCTCGTGTTCCCACCAAGATGCGCTGATACACGTTGTCCACGCCCTCCTGTTCGAGCGAGTTGAACCGATTGATGAGCACCAAGCCATTGAGTACGGCCACACCGAACAGCACGATGAACCCCACTCCGGCAGAGATGGAGAACGACATGCCCCTCACGGCCAAGGCCAGTATGCCGCCGATGGCGGCGAGCGGCACAGCCATATAGATCATCAGGCTCTGCTTGACAGACTTCAACGCGAAGTAGAGCAGGAGGAATATCAACAGCATGGCCAAGGGCAGCACTATCGTCAGGCGATCCTTCGCCTCCTGCAGATTTCTAAACTCGCCACCGTATTCAAGGCGATAGCCGGCGGGTAAGGCAAGTTTCCGCTCTATCTGTTTCCGGATATCGGCCACCACCGATTCCACATCCCTGCCACGTACGTTCACGCCCACATAGATAAACCGTGACGCCCGCTCTCTCGATATCTGCATAGGACCCGTCTGATACCTCACCTCGGCCACCTCGTCCAGCGGAATGCGGGCACCATTGGGGAGCGTCACAAAGAGGCGTTTCAGGTCGTCCAAGCTCCTGCGGTGGGTCTCACCCAGCCGAATCACGAGGTCGAAGCGCTTTTCGCCCTCGAACACCACGCCGGCAGCCTGACCCGCAAAGGCCGTGCTCACATAGCGGTTGAGGTCTTCTATGTTAAGTCCGTATTGCGCCATGCGCTGCCTGTCGTATCTCACGGTAATCTGTGGAAGTCCCGCAGTACGCTCCAGTGCAACGTCGCTCGCGCCGGGAACCTCACTGATGATGCTCACCATCTGTTCTCCCAGTGTGTTGAGCTTGTCCAGATCCTCACCGTACAACTTCACGGCCACGTCTTCTCTGACACCGGTCAGCAGTTCGTTGAAGCGCAGGGCAACGGGCTGCGAGAACNNTTCTTCTTTCGTGCTCGCCGAGGTCCACTTGCTCCTGTCTTTCTCCAAAATGATGAAGCTATCGGTATAGTCGAAGCCCATCGGATCGGTGGGAATGTCGGCCACACCAATGCGCGCGCATACCGTCTTGATCTCCGGAAAACTCTCCAACAGCAGCCGTTCCACCTCCTTTTCCCGGTTGATGGTCTCTGTCAACGAACTGCCGGGGCGCAGGAATGTCTGCATGGAAATGTCTCCCTCGTCCAACTCGGGCATGAACTCGCCGCCTATTCGTGTAAAAATCATGGCCGAGGCAGCAAACAAGCCAACAGCCGCTACCACCACCCCGCGCTTGTGTCGCAATGCGGTCGTGAGCAGAGGATGATAGCCCCGCATGATGCCGGCAGTCAGTTCGCCACTCCGTCGCTCCAGCCACCGCTCTGTCCGCGCTATCGGATGTCGGGGGTTGGCAATGGGTTTCATCAGTAGTGAGGAAATCATGGGCACGTAGGTCAGGCACAAGATGATGGCGCCCAAGACGGCAAACGAGAAGGTATAGGCCATTGGCGAGAACATCTTGCCACTCACTCCCGTGAGGAAGATGATGGGGGTGAACACAATCAAGATAATGAGCTGGCCGAAAAACGCCGAGTGCATCATCGTCGACGCGGCCTCATGGCTGATCTCATCCATGTCATTCCTGCCCGGTTGCCGTTGCCGCGCCAGCCTGCGCTCTACCTCAAAGACGATGCCTTCGACAATGATTACCGCCCCGTCGACAATGATTCCGAAGTCTATGGCACCCAGACTCATGAGGTTTGCCCACACGCCGAAGACCCGCATCAGGATGAAAGCGAAGAGCAGCGACAGCGGAATGACCGACGCGGCGATGATGCCCCCGCGCAGACTGCCCAGCAGAAGCACGAGGACGAAGATCACAATCAGTGCCCCTTCGGTGAGATTGCGGGCAATAGTTCCCGTCGTGCGGTCGATGAGGGTGGAGCGGTCGAGGAACGACCTGAGCTCTATATCCGGCGGTAACGACTTCTGTACGACCTGTATCCGGTCTTTGACGGCCGTCACCACCTTGTCGGAGTTGGCGCCCTTGAGCATCAATATCATGCCGCCCACGGCCTCGCGGCCGTCCTGCGTGAACGCTCCGTAGCGTGTTTGCGAGCCGAATCCCACATGCTCGGCAACGTCACGAACCAGTATCGGCACGCCGCCACGGGTGGTGACCACCGTATTGCCGATATCGTCGAGCGATGTCACGAGGCCCTCGCCACGGATGAAGCTCGCCGTATGGTTTCTTTCGATATAGGCTCCGCCGGTGTTTGCATTGTTCTTGCTCAGCGCCTCGTAGACGTCTCCGATGCTCACCTTCATGGCATTGAGACGTTGCGGACTGAGCGACACCTCATATTGCTTGACGCTACCGCCAAAAGAGTTGACCTCTACCACACCGGGTATCATGGCCAACTGGCGTTTGACCATCCAGTCTTGAATGGTACGCAGCTCCTGCGGGGTATAGCGACCGGGGTCCTTGGGCACGAGGGTGTACTGGAAAATCTCGCCCAAGCCGGTGGTAATCGGCCCGATCTCAGGTGTGCCGAATCCCTCGGGAATCTCTGCGCGCACCTCTTCGAGCTTCTCTTGCACGAGTTGTCGGGGCAGGTAAGTGCCCATGCGGTCTTTGAAAACGATGGTGACCACCGATAGTCCGAATCGCGATACCGACCTGATGTCTTCCACCCCGGGAAGATTAGACATGGCGAGTTCCACGGGATAGGTGACAAACTGCTCGATGTCGATGGCCGAGAGCTTGTCGGACACGGTGATGACCTGTACCTGATTATTGGTGATATCGGGTGTGGAGTCTACATTGATGGTGCGCAGCGAGTAGATGCCGCCACCAATAATCAGCACCAGCATCAGCACCACCAAGAACTTATGTTTGATGGAAAAATAAATAATTTTGTTGATCATATCCTTGAAAAAATGATATACGACATGCTGCGGAGCAGGTCAAAGCCCGTTCCGCCAATAACAAATGGGGTATAACATCAAGTCAAGGGAGGCGCTCGCCATCCGCCCGCCGCCACAAAACACGATAAAAGGCGGATGGCACGGCAGAGCGTGGGCATACCGTCTGCCGTGGATTCCTGAAGAGGAATCGGGCAAAGGGCTGCCGGCAATGCCGGTGAATGCTGTTGGGCGGCATCGCTGAGCGAGGGCAAAACCCTGCCGTGGCCCACCGTGAGCACGTGTTTGAAATGCTCAAACTCACAGTGGTCGGTTGCCGCATCCGAACGCTCGGCAGCATGATGCGAGGTGTGCGAGTCATTTATCCGACCGTCGATGTCGCACCGCTGCTCTACGAGACAGATGGTCTCGAGATGGTGATGATGAGACAAAACGGTGGCAGACAACACCATCAGTGTTGCCAACCACAAGTTGAATATATACGCTTTGCTTCTCATCTGCCGGCAAAGTTACAAAAAATATGCTGCAACCCGGTTGCAAATACCAACTCTCATCCTAAATTTCGTAGTCGTAAGACATTAAGGTGAGGTTTGAGGAGTTATCATTTCTTTTTTTGATAGATAACGATCAGGCACTGACAGACCATCAGTGCCAAGGCAGAAGCAACCCTGCTCTCATTCGTCACAGAGTCTCCACTATATTGTGGAACACGGCATCCCCATGCGCCTCACTGCTGTTGCAGATGCACGTCTCCGTTCTTGATATCGGCATTGAACAAGCCGTAGGCGTTCAACAGTTGCATGGTGCGATCGATGGTGTTGCTGCGATGGAAGAAGAAACGTAGCCTGACATCCTCCAACGACCGGTCGTCGAAGACCACATTCGTCTTGTACCACCGCACCAAGTAGGCGGCGATGTCGACGAGTTTGGCATCGTCAAAATAGATATATCCGTTGCGCCAGTAGACGTATCGCTCCGTATTCTCCGGCGATACGGTCAGCGCGTCATCGTCTACCATTACCTTCTGCCCCGGAGTCAGCGTCACCTCGCGGTCGCTCTTCACGTCGGCCACCTTCACAGACCCGTTGATGAGCACCACCTCCGGGCGTAATCCGTCGGTGCCGCGCACGTTAAGCTCGGTGCCGAGCACCTTGGCATACATCCGGTCGGTATAGATGATGAATGGCTTTTCGGCGTTCTTGGCCACCTTGAAATAGGCCTCTCCCTTGAGATACACCTTGCGTTCGTCGCCCGTGAAGGCCGAGGGATATACCAGTTTGCTGTCGGCGTAGAGCCATACCTCCGTTCCATCGGCCAAGACAATCTTCAAATCCTTGCCGTATGGCATGGTCACGCTGTTGGTCTGCACCTCTTCGCTCACCGGCTCGTCGTCGGCGAGCGCGCGCTTGTAGTCGAGCACCCACTCGCCGTTGCTGCCCTTGACGAGCAGCTCTTGGGGTACGGTTCCCTCGTTCTCGATATCGATGTCGCGCTGCACCCTGTCTTCCTTCAGCATCGTCTTGCTGAGTTGCTCGTGATAGGCGATATACCGATGCTCGGGAGTGTCATTCATTTTTTTCCACAACGCCACCGACAACACGACCAGCACCACGGCGGCGGCCACTATACGGAGGCCTCGCAGGGGCAGGGTGATGGCACGGCGGTGCGACCTCGTCACCCGTTTGAGTGCCTCGGCAACGTCAGGGTCATCGCCGTAATGACTCTTCACGGCGACACGGAGCAGGCTCATTTCCTCCCACATCCTCATCTCCTCGGCTGTCGGCCCTGATGGGTCGCCACCCTGAGCAGCAGCGGCCTGCCCTCCGAAGAGCGGGTCACCCATGCCGGTCTGTACGTCGTCAATGATATCTTGATCTTGTCTCATGTAAATTTCCTTTTATATATATACCGTAAACCCCTCGCAAAAAACACCCTGTCGGCCCGTTTATTCACCATTTTTAGGTAATTTCTTCCTGAAGAAGTCGAGCGCGTGCAAGATGTGCTTGCGCACATCGGTGGCGCTGATGCCCAATTCCTTGGCCACGGAAACATGCGTGCGCTCCTTGAGATAGCATTCCTTGAGAATATGTCGTGTTTTCTCCGGCAACTCGTCCATCATGCGGTTCACGGTCTCAATATATTGTTCGGTCTCCAACAACACCTCCCGTTCGTCATCGGCATGGGCCTCCGACTGCTGTCGTCTGAAGAAATCGACATAGTTTCCCTGTGCCGCGAAATGGCGTGTATGGTCCACACACTTGTTTCGCACCACCATAAAAAGATAGCCTACCTGCTTTCCGGCAGGTATGGTCTCCATTTTTGTCCAGTACTGTTCAAAGGGATCCTCCACGATATCGCGGCAAGTCTCATCATCGTCGACGAAACGTTGTGCATAGTGATATATCCGCAGATAGTTGTCCGTGAAGAAGGCTTCAAAGTCGCTTTCTTTACTCAATGTTGACGAATTTGTGGCAAACAGGTCACAAAGATACTGATTATCACAGAAAACCCCACGTTATTTGTTGTTAATTGTGAGTTCACAAGAACCGCAAGTACGAAATTGTAAGCATCGCCTTGTCACACGGCTGTCATTGCAAATGATGCTTTACGGATGATTACCAAACTGTGGTAATCGTATTACCACGACGTGGTAACATCATTACCATAACGTGGTAATCCTATCACC
>DBQL01000203.1:9242-20441 GCA_002305235.1 Prevotella sp. UBA1395
CCGATCAGGTCTATACCGCACTGCCGAACGCGTCACAAGAATAAAGAAAAGGGGGGCGGGGCGGCCTCTGCCGGACCGTTCGCCCACCCCCTTTTCAGACTGTTCTTATTGGCGTTGAAGCGGATAGACAAGTGCCTTGGGCTTGCGAGAGCCTACATCCGACTTGCCTACCTCGCCGTCGGCGACGATGACCGCCCGTGGGGCGATGATGCTCTGTTGCCTGTCGTTAGACACAAATTCCTCTGCCGACACACCCGAGATGTGCTCCAATGCCGAGAGTGAGGGCAAGCCCACCGCGCCACTCTTCATGAGCGTGCGTGCGCCGGTCTTCACCTCGATGCGATAGAGGCGCGAGAACTGGCAGCCCTCGGGTATGGCAATCTCGTAGACATAGTCCAGCTTGCGCTTCTTTCCCTCCTTGATCAGTGCCTGCATGAGCTTGTTGGCGGGCAGCGTCTTGGCACTTTGGATGTGCAGTGTGCCCACGGCGGTGGTCGGCGCGTTGTTAGACGGGTCGATGGCGAAACGAGAGCTGCCGGTCGACGTAGGTGCGTATTCCGAACCCATAGAGCCGTTGAGCTGCATCTTGAAGACACCCTTGTCGATGAGCGTCATCTCTGCCGCCGGTCTCACTCCCTCGGCATCGACGGCATAGTGGCCTGCCAGCGCGGTGCCTTGGTAGCTCTTCAGGGCGGTGTAATTCTTGACGGTGATGAGCGGACTCACGATGGCGGTGCCGAGTTTCTCGCCGAGCGACTTGGCGTTGTGGCGCATGGCGGGTTTCGCGTACAACTTGTCCGAGCCAAGGAGATTGCTCGTAAAGATGCTCGAAGCAGCCTCGCCGCTGTACATGATGGGGCCCTTATAGTAGTTGTCTACCTGCGGGGCGTCCTTGAGCAGCATCAGGTCGTCGGCAAACCGGCGCACCCTTGCCTTCAGGTCGTCGGCCGACGGCATGTCGGCCACGGTGGGATAATTGAGCACCAAGCGGTCGGCGAGCGTCACATGGTCGGCGTCGTCGACGCGGGCCGATACCGAAAGCCGCACGTAGGTGGTGGGCTGGCGCAGCGTGACACCCTCTGTGGTGGTGTAATAATTGTCTTTGGCCATGCCCGAGATCTCCACGCCGGTGTTGTAAAGGTCTTTGTAACCGAGGAAGATGGCCGACAGCTCGCGGGCCAGTTGGGTCATGGCCGTCTCGTCTACCTGTATCGATGTGGCCGAGGGTTCTATCTCCCGGATGGGCGACACGGGGTTAAGGTCGTTCAGTTTCTCGAGTTCCGGGGTGAGCGGATTCTGCTTGAGGAAGTTCATCTTCTGTGCATAGATGCGAAGAATATCCCGGTATGCGTTGTTGGAGTTTTCCCAATAGCCGCGGCGCACAGTGGCATAGTCGGGCGCTGAAGGCAGTCCGACGGTCATGAGCAGGGGGTCTGCGGCTCATTGGTGCGCTTGTTGTCACCCACCAAAAGGCGCACGTTGCCACGGAGTCGCCACGGCGTGAACGTGCTTGAGGTCACCGCGCCGGCCTCGGCAGTGACATTGAACTGACTGTAATGGGCAGCGGTATATCCCACCCAGAACGGAGCGGGCGAGTTGGCAATGCGCAGGCTGTCTTTCGTGCGGTTCATCTCGTCGGTCATGGCCTTGAGGAGCGTCTCGCCAAAGGCATTGTCGGCGGGGGCAACATCACCTGTCTGCGCGCCGTCGAAAGCCGGGGCCGAGAGCACCGGGGGCAGGTCTTTGTTCTGATGGCGGCGCTGTGTCTCGATCTGTCCCACGAAGATGGCGGGCGAGGCGCAGGTCACGGGCACCCATCCCGACTCTGCTCCACACGATCCGGTGAACACCTCGGCCCGGTTTCCGCCGGCTTTGATGTGTGAGAACATCGACAGCGGCGTACCGATGAGGTCGACGCCGCGCACCAGTTCGTCGGGCCTGCCGTCCACATAGACGCGCAATACCTCAAGCGGCGTGACGTTGAACGAGTTGAGCGAGCCACCCTCGCCGGTATAAGTGAATCCGCTGGTCACGGTCTTGAAATAATAGCCGTAGGGCTTGCCCTGCTTCTTAGCCTCGGCGACGAGCATGGCACGCAGCTGCGCGTCGGTATATGCCTTGGTTGTCTCGATAATGAGGTTAGACTGTCGCGATACCGCGTCGTTGGGCGATGTGGCCCTGCCGTGGCCGTTGCTCTGCGGAAAGCCGTCGAGAGGAACCCTGCTCATGAGAAACTCTTGCAACACGCCGTTCCTTACATTGTCTACCCTACGGGCCTTCACGCCCTCGCTATCGTAGAGGTAATAGCCGTTGAGGTCGGTGTCGCCATAATGCTTGAGCGTGGGGTCGCAATAGACTTGGAACTCCTTGGGCAGCACTTCCTTGCCCACCATGTTCTTGAAAGTCTCGCCGCCTTGCTTCAGACGGTGTCCCTCCAAGCGATGTCCGAAGATCTCATGGAAGAACACTCCGCTGGCCTCGCCCGAGAGAATGGCCGGTCCGGCGTAAGGATTGGCCACGGGAGCATTGCGCAGGGCTTTCAGGCGGACGATGATATCGGCCGCGTCGGCCTTCATGGTCTCTGCCGAAGGGAGTTGTGAGAGGTCATAGGCAAAATAGCTCTTGGTGAGCGGCAGGTCCATGCCGTCGGCGGCCTTGAGCTGGGCCTCAAGCAGTATGCGGGCATAGACCCGGTTTTGTGCCACCTCCGTGCCGTCGGTATTGACGACATATACACGCTCGACGCCGAAGCTCATGCGCGCCGTGCCCTGCGTAAGATCGGGGAAAGACCTGAACACCGCCGAGGCCTCATTGAGCTTTCGGGTCCAGACGGCAAGGTCTAAGCGGCTTGCGGCAAGGGGCAGCGGCTGCTCGTAATAGTGCTCCACGGGAGCGGGCGAGAAACATCCGGCCTTGTCTTCGTTGGCCACCGAGGTCTGCGACTGTGTTTTGCGCGCCACGATAACGTGCCTCGGCAATGTTGAAACGGCGCAGCGTCTCCTCCCAGATGGCAATCTTCAGGGCTGCCTCAGAGACGTTGTCCTTGGGCAGATAGGCCGTGGGGGCCTTGCCGCGGGCAGACGAACTGCCGCCTTGGGTGTTGTACTTGAAGTTGTCGAGCTGCATGTTTCCAATCCTGATTTGCGGGATGAAGACACGCGAGGAGGTGGTGTCGGCCGTGGCCGTGACCCCAAAGCTGCTCACGAGGGTAGCCTGATAAGAGTCTTCCACACGGAAACTCATGAAGTAAGGCTTGCTTTCCTGCTTCTGCAGTTCACCCATGTTATAGGTAAGTTCGCTTTTCAACAGCTGCAACAATCGGTCATTCTGCTGGGCGAACGACGGCAGTGCGGTGGCCATAAGCATGGCGAGGCCGGCACATATCTTTCTTTTCATATTCTCCTTGTTATGTTTGATGAATTTAAGTATGTTATGATTATATATCGGCAAACCGGCACACGCCCGACGAAATGTCTTCGGGACGTGTTCCGGTTTGCCCAGAACAGTTTCAATACAGGCCTATCTCGGCAATGGCCGTGGCATAGAACTTGCGGACAAACGAGGCCGGAACCGAAATCTCGACATAGCGCACGGGCAAGAGTCCGGCACGGAAGTCGATGAAATGGGTCTCGCCCGAGCTGCGACCCAAGACATAGTCGGACACGTTGGTGGCCGTGACATACTGCCGATCCTCACCTGCCACGCTGATTTGAACAGACGACGGGAGGATGTCGATGTCTTGGTCGGTGCTCGTGAACGATTTCTGCACCAGCTTCAAGCCGTTGACNNNNTGTTCCTCGGTGCGCCATATCGTCGAGACATTGCCATCGGTGAGTGCCTCCACGAAAGAATTGTAGCCGTTGGCATCGGCCGGGGTAACCTTGACGACGGCATGGGCGAGGCTGATCTCATTGACCGTGGGCAGTGAGGGCTTGCCCTTCTCCTCGATGTAAGATGCCGTGGCCAGTCCGGAGTAATGCTTGTTGTAGCGGTCTACGGTGAGCCCGGTGAGGCTGTTCATCGTCTTCATCGCGAAATCGGAGAGGTTAGCGTCGTAGACTTTCGACTGCCCGCGGTCGGCATCGGCAATGCCGGCATCGGTGAGATAGCGATGCTTGCCCAAGACGAGCTTTTTGAGGTTGGGCAGATAGAACACGTCTTCGAACGAAAGGAAGTTGCCGTCAAGATCAAGCTCGGTGAGGCCCTGCACCCAGTCTTCCCTGATCTCGCCGTCGGCGGTCATCTGCGCGCTGCCGAGACCATATCTCTGGCGCACATATTCCTTGAAGTCGGAGCTGTAGATATGCTCCTCGGCCAACTGGTAGGGCGCAAAGGTGATGAGGTCTAAGCTGCCTGCGAGCATGCCGCTGCGATAGAGCGTGACAGGCTTCGACTTGTCGATGGCGCCGGGAATGAGATAGTATTTCTTATCGACAAGGGCTTGGTCTAACACCAACGAGTCTTCCTGTCCGCCCTGAAGCGTGTATTTGAGCACGGCGCTCTTCACGCCGTCCTGCCACTCGCCGAAGGTCAGCACGAGCCGGTTGTCAATGAAATAGTGCTTGCCGATGATGCGCGTGAACGCCAAAACCGCCTCATGGCTGTCGCTGTAAGGACGACCATAGAGCACCACGGGATAAGCGACGTTGCCCTCTTTGTCTACGCCCGCCACCGAAATGCGATAGTTGCCCTCGGCAAGCCGGGTGAGATTATATGCCGTCGTGCCGCGATCGAGGTAAACAGTATCGGCCTCATCGTTCACCTCCCACGTCAACATGATCTTGTCGACGATAGGGTCGACACTGTTTTCCCATGTGATGTAGAGCCGTTCCCAACCGGGCTGGATGGCCAAGTTCCTGCACTGTCCGACGTATCTGATCTCGCCGTCCTCTGTATACTCCTTGATGGTGTCTTCAATGCTCTGACACCCTGTAAGCCCCGCAGCCATCATGAGCATCAGGGCGTATATCCACTGGATCTTTTTCATATTCTTCCTCATTCTTCTGTACGTGTGTATACCTCCAATTCCTGTAATGCCACATAGCGGTCGAGATTCAACTCCACACCCGTGCTCAACTTATTGTAGAACACTTGATGGGGTATGATCTTGAGGTATCGATAGCCGATGGCCTCCTTGTCGGGCAGGAATCCGATGGACAAGGATACGGGAGGCACCTCCTGCGCCTGATCCCACGAAGAGATGATGAGCTGTTTTTGGTTAACCTGCAGATAGCCATCGTTGAAGCATCCGCGCGACCACCGCTCGTTGGTAGTGGTCTTCGGGTCTTGCGAATAGCTGCCCAGTCGCTCCCATTGCATGTTGTCATATCCGGTTCCGGAGCCTTCACGCGCGCCAAACACCTCGATATCGCAGGGCACCTTGTCGAAATAGTTGTAACCGAAGAGGCTGCCATAGACCTTGTCGGACGACAGTCCCAAGCGACGGTTGATGTAAAGCATGGCATAAAGACGTATCTGTGCGCACAGCCTGTTCTTGCCCAAGTCGATGTACATGGGCACATCGGTGGCGTGAGGGCCGGCCACATAGAAGCGGAACTTGGAGTTGTCTTTGTCGGGATAATAGCTGTCGCCCTTGACATCACCGTCGAAGAGGTATTTGCTGCCCATCATGCGGGTCTCGTCTTCGATGGATTTCTCGCACTCGAAGGTGAAGTTTGAGGGGTCGAGCTTCGAGGTGTTGTAGGCGTAGATGTTGGGGTAAGCCTCCTCACGCACCATGTATCCGCGGAAGTCCTCGGTGCGAATGATGATGGTGTTCTTCTCGATCTTCTGCTTGAGCGAGAACTCCATCGTATCCTTGCCGGCCTTGATGACGAAGTCTTTGAGCAAAATCGTGTCGCTCTTGCCCGTATAGGGGTTTGTGCCCAGATAGAATACGTGGGCAATTCCGTTGGCATCGGCGGCATTGTCGGTAGAGATGAAGAATCCGTCCCATCCCGACATGACCTTCACGCCATTGAAGAAAGCGTATGCTCCGGAATCTTTCGTGCTGAAAGATGTGGAGATGGGTTCAGACTCTGTGCCGTCCTTACGCACCAAGGTGATCGTGGCGGGATTATCTTTGGTGGCCTCGTTGAAGCCCACAAGGACAAGTGTGTCATTGTAAACACTGCCCGTACGCAAGATTTCCTTGCCCTTGAAATCCTTGTAGCGCACGTTGATGCCCATCAGATTGCCATCGGCGGGCAGCCGGTATTTCATCACCGCGCCTCCCGAGATTGGCTGAAAGCTGAAGGCTTCGCTGCCGATTCCCGGAGCAAAGAGTTGCTCCTCTTCCTTACAGCCGGCCATGATCGAGATCAAAGCCAATAAATATATGATATGCTTTTTCATCATTTCCTTACTTCAGATATTGTTAATGTCTTATGTTTTGTTGACGGCCGACAGCCGATGTCGGGCAAACACACGGATTGTGCCGGGGCTTGCCGCGACCTCCGGATGCCGGCAACGGTGTGTCAGTTGCCCCAGCCCGGATTTTGTTTCACACCCGAAATCAGGATCTCCTCGGCTCTGATGGGGAAGAAATAGTCTCTCGGACTGCTGAAACTGCGCTTGGTCCACACATCGATCGGTCCGTTATAATTGTTGTAGAAACCGGCATCGGTGTTGGAAACGACGTTCCAGCCCTTCTGTGGCTCATTCAGTTCATCGGCCGCGGTCTTCCATCGACGCAGGTTCCAGAACCGGCGACCTTCGAAAGCAAACTCGATGTTCCACTCCTGTCTGATAATATCGCGCATGCCGGCCTGCGTATTCACCTTGCCGGAATTCTTCGCATAGGTGTTCCATGCCTCCCGAACAGGGGGGATGCCCGCTCTCACGCGTACCACATCAAGCATTTCATAGACATGGTCGTTGGGCCGGTCTAAATACTCATTCCATGCCTCGGCAGACATCAGGTAGAGTTCCGGCAGGCGGAACACAATGGCACTCAGGCTGAAAGCACTTTGGTTCTGCGAATATTTGTACAGCGGATTATCAGGGATAAAGAATTTTTTGAGCCAATATCCGGTGAGACTTTGTGGATGGGTAGAGCTGATGGTGTTGATGTTGGTGCCCATGCGCTTGCCCTGAAGCATCTCAATAGGCTCGGCAGCATCCTTGGTAGAGCTTCCGACCTGCGACTTGCCATACCAGTAAGTCTTGTCGGCGGCAATGTCGGCATAGAAGCGAGGCTCGCGGTGACGATGCAAACTCAACACATTGGTATTCAGGAACACCACGTCCTTATAACGCCCGTCGGCCTCGACGCTCATGTTGTATTTGAATGACATCCATTGCTTGTCTTCCTCCAAGGGCAGTCCGTGGTCGGTGTAGAACATTTCTACCATCTTCATGCTGGGTGCCAAGCAGCCCTTGGACCATACATCATAGATATTGGAAGCAGGGTCGGCAACGAATGGTTGCACATAAACATTGTCGAGTGCCGTGCCACGAGGCACCAAGGCGAGCAACACCTCGTTATTGGAGAAGCTGCTGTTGATGACCGAAGACCGCAGGTCATTGATCTTGTTGAGCAACTCGGTAGACTGCAATTTCGTACCACTGACAAGTCCTTTGCCGGCTTCCTTGGCGATGGCAATGGCCTCATCGGCCGCAACAGCCGCCTTTTTCCACTTCTCACGGTCATAGTCGGGGAACAGGCGCACGCCATCTTTGTTGACGAAATTCTTCATCTCCACATTGCCATTAAACAGTGGCGATGCCGCATAAAGCAGCGTGTATGCCTTGAGCGTGGCCGCAGCCTCCTTGTTATAATAACAAATCCGAGTGCGTTCCTTTTGGTTTTGATAAGGCAAATCCTTGATTGCCTCATCGCAAAGCTGCACAATGGCATTGACACAACTGTCGATGGGCTGGCGCGGTTGCTGCATATCTTTGACCGAAGAGTTGGCGTCGATGTTCTTAGGAACAAGGATTATCGGGCCATACCGACGCATCAACTCAAAGTAAAAATGCGCTTTTAGAGCCTTGATTTCAGCGATCCATAGTGTCTTTTCCTCATCGGTCATATTGTAACACCTTGGAGTTTGCTCTATGAAGATGTTGCAATAGCGGATGGCCGCATAGAAATTGTCACCACTCCAGATATTGCCGTATGGCTCAGAGGCCTTCTGCAATCCGTCGCCAATAAACAGGTACGACATGCGTGTGTTGCCGGATGAGTATTTCAACTCACGCGCATACTGTCCGCCCACAAGCTCATCGGCACCCAAATAGCCCGGTGCAGTCTCGAAACCCGTTACCGCACCGGTCAGGAAGTAGTAGCATGTCTTGAACCAGTTGTAAACGTCTTTGCGTTGCTCAAACACGCTTTCGACCGTCTTCACGTCATTGGTCGGCACAACATCCAGATAGTCGTTGCAGGAGGTCAACAGCAAAGCTGCCGACAACCAAAGGTATTTCATTTTATTCATGTTCATTCTTCTCATAATCATTCTTTATTCTTGATCCTTGAAAATACGTTGCACGCGGTCGATTAGAAACTCACGTTGAAGCCCAATGAATATGTGCGTTGTATCGGATAGTTGAATCCGTTGGTTCCCAACTCTACATCCCAGAGTTTGAAATTGGTAATGGCGAACGCATTGTTCACCCTTGCATAGAGCTTCAGATTTCTCATTCCCCATCTCTTCAACGTGTTCGGACCGAAGTTATAGGCCAGCTCCAAAGAGGTGCAACGCAAGAATGAGCAGTCGCGAAGGAAGTATGTGCTCTTGCGGATGTCTGCTCCCGTACCGGTATCGGCACCCCATCCCTCTTCCGGATTATGTTGTGCGATGTTGTAAGTAGACAGTCGCGGCCAGAAAGGATGCAATGATTGGTTATCCTCACTCCAGTGGTCCTCGTAGATGGCGGTAAGCATAGCATGGTCGTTGACAAACGGAGACAGCTCGTAAGCATTGAGGAAGAACGAGCGTTGGCCCGATCCTTGGAAGGCGAAATTGAACTCCACCCGCTTGTAATTGATGAATCCGTTGAAGCCATAGACCAGTCGAGGGGTCTCGGGATAACCGATAAAGGTGGCGTCGTTCACATCGATGACATTGTCTCCATTGAGGTCACGATACTTGATGTCGCCCGGCATCACGTCGCCATCCTGTCTCGGCGAGTTGTCAATCTCGGCTTGGTCACGGAAAGTCCTTCGGCGATATAGCCGATGGGAGCACTGATCTCCTGACCTTTCTTCAACTGCCATGCCGGTTTGTTGCTGGCCTCCTCAATCTCTTTGTATATCACCTTGTTGTAAGTCATGGTTCCATTGAGGATGACCCAGAAGTCGGGGGTGAACGCTTTTTGAAACTTCACGCTCAGGTCAACACCCTTGGAGAGCGTCTTACCCACGTTGTCCAACGGCGGAAGCTCAATACCCATCGAGGCAGGGATGTTATATCGCAGCGAGATGATGTTGTGGCGTACCTCCCGATAGAAGTCTGCTTGCAATTCCAAAGCACCCTTGAACAGTTTCGCCTCAATACCGAGGTTGCTCTGTTCGGCAACTTCCCACTGGATATTGTTATTGGCGTATGACACCACCCGGTCTCTGTCGAAGGTGGTTGAGGAATACGGTTCCACGTCAAGGCCCACTCCTACCACGTCCAAGGTGGGCAGGAAGACGAATCGAGGCGTACTTATCACTCCGTCGTTACCTACCTTACCGTATGAAAGACGGAACTTGAGATAATCCAACCAACTCTGTGTTTTCTTCATCCACGGTTCCGATGTTGCCACCCATGCACCGCCTACCGCGGGAAAGAATCCGAATCGGTTGAGCTCATCAAAGCGTTCCGAGCCGTTGTAACCGAAGCTCGTTTCTGCGAAATATCGGTTTTTGTAACCGTATGAGGCACGTCCCGAGAAGGTGAGGTTGCGCTGTGGTTGCCCGTCAAGCACACTGGTTGTCGGAGTGAAAGTACGCTCTTGCATCTGTGCCACACCAGTCAGCGAGGTTTGATTGTCACCCCATGCGGCGGTGTGAAGCAAGGTACCCGTGTAGGTTACGCGTGTATCGGTCGTCGATGTATTACCGGCCGTGTAAGGCTCAAGCGTGCGCCGGGCCTTCGTGGGGTTCAGTGCGAGCAGGGTATGCTCACCGGTTTCAAAGTCGTAGTCGGTCAGTGCGTAAATCGAAGGCACCGTCGTGAAAGCATTCGTGTAATAGCCTGTCTGCACGTAAGACACGCTCAGGCGATACTCCAAACCCTTGATCCAAGCCGAGAGGTTGTGTTGCAGCTCTGCCCGGTTTTGCGTATTGAAGCGTGTACGCTTCTTGTATCCCATCTGTGTCAGGGCGTAAGGGTTGATCTTATCGGTAAGCGCATTGCCAAAAAGGATATGCGGCCAGTTGTGGCTGAGGTCCGCAGGATAGGTCGGAGCGAAATCTACCGGCGAGGCGTTGAAGGCGTAATAGTAGGCCGTGGTCTGCTCGGCGAGCGGTCCGTTATACTTGTCCAAGGTCGACACCGAGTTGATCTGCAACTTCAATCCTGCCTTCAAGTCGATGTTGAGATTGGTGCGAAACTGTATCGAGTTGTTTACGATGTTGGTGCTGAAATCATTCAGTTGGTCCGATTTCACCATACCCTCATCACGGTTATAGTTCACCGCGGCATAATATTGCACGCGTGCCGATCCGCCTCGGATATTCACACCGGCGTGGTTGTTCCATGCAAGATCATTGAAAAGCGTGTCATACCAGTCGGTGGCGGGATAGACCCAAGAGGGATATTTGCCCGACATGGTGCGGTTGATACGTTCTACCGAGTACATCGGCGTGGCGCTGGGGTTGCGCCCCATCAATGCTTGGTTATACATTTGCATATAGGTAACGGGGTCCACCACGTCGATATTGCGTGTGGGTTGACTGAGGATGGTCTCATACCGGAATGTGGCATAGACACTCCCCTCCTCGCCTTTCTTGGTCGTTACCATAATCACGCCATTGGCACCACGCGCTCCATACATGGCCGTTGCCGAGGCGTCTTTGAGCACACTGAAGCTCTCGATGTCCTCCACGGCGATGCGCGAGAGGTCTACCTTCGACGACTCCACCCCGTCGATGAGAATCAACGGGTCGGTGTTGGCCCCCGACTGGAACGACGTGATGCCACGGATATAGAACTTGGTGTTCAGTTCATTGTCGGTCAGTGCGCCGGGTTGGCCACCCGTCTGCCATGC
>DBQL01000030.1:0-1179 GCA_002305235.1 Prevotella sp. UBA1395
GGAAGCCAAGGAGATGGGTGCCGTGGCGCTCTTCGGAGAGAAATACGGCGATAAGGTGCGTGTGGTGAAATTCGGACCGAGTTGCGAGTTCTGCGGAGGTATTCACGCCAAGAGCACCGGCCGCATCGGGATGTTCAAGATCGTCAGCGAGAGCAGCGTGGCTGCCGGAGTGAGGCGCATCGAGGCCATGACCGGCATCAACTGCGAGGAGGCCGTATATGCCTTGGAAGACATGGTGAAGTATATCAAGGGCGTGTTCAACAACTCCAAGGACCTCAAGGCCACCATCGAGAAGTTCATTGATGACAATGCCCAGCTCAAGAAAGAGGTGGAGAGTTTCCGCGCCCAGACCGTAGACCGCACGGCAAAGGCTCTCGTCGAGCGTGCCACGACGGTCAATGGCGTCACGGTTGTCAAGGCCGTCGTGCCCGTAGAGCCGTCTTCTGCCAAAGACATCGTGTTCAAGGTGCGCGAGCTTATCCCCACCAACCTGCTGTGTGTGCTGGGTTCCGTGCATGGCGGCAAACCCATGTTGTCGGTCATGCTCTCTGAAGACATGGTGCAAGACCATCATCTCAATGCCGGCCAAATGGTGCGCGAGGCAGCCAAACTCATCCAAGGCGGCGGCGGCGGACAGCCCCATTACGCTCAGGCAGGTGGCAAAAACGCCGACGGTCTCTCTGTGGCCGTAGACAAAGTGGTAGACCTTGCCAACCTGTAAGCAGCCGGCCGCCCTCCACCCCATGCCCTGAAGGAGCCGGCATCGTGGCCTCGCATTCCCACCCTCCGGCCCCTTTCTCCTGACCGCCGCGCCGCTTGNNNTTGCAGGGCTTCGGTGGGTCGCCATCTTCGATACACCGCGCTGCCCACGGAGCTTTGGCGAGCATCGTTTTGAGGTTCGGTGGGGTGCTGCTCGGCAGCACCCGCGGTCTAACGAGCGGCACCCTCGGCCTTTTTCCTGATCACAAACAAGCCCCGTCTTTGCGCTTACACCCATCGACGGGGCTTTCTTTTACTAATTACTACCAATCAATGAAAGCCATTTCCATTCTTTTCGCGGCCCTCATGGCTGCCTCTCCTCTTGCCTCTCATGCCCAGTCCAAGTCATGGACGGCCGACAACGGCAACGGAACATTCACCAATCCACTGTTTTATGACGAGTTCTCCGACCCCGACATC
>DBQL01000030.1:1187-1355 GCA_002305235.1 Prevotella sp. UBA1395
TCCAAAGACCTTGTCAACTGGGAACAATGGAGCTATTGCTTCGACCGCTTCGACTTCTCAGACCCCGCCTTCTCCCTCAAGGACGGCAAAGAGGTATATGGACAAGGCATTTGGGCACCCGCCATCCGCTACCACAACGGCAAGTTCTATGTCTTTACCAATGTCAAC
>DBQL01000030.1:1389-5857 GCA_002305235.1 Prevotella sp. UBA1395
AAGATCTATGACCTCAGCGTGCTCTTCGACGACGACGGAAAGATCTACGCCATACACGGCTACGGCGAGGTGAAATGTACGGAATTGAAACCCGATTTCAGCGAACCCATCTACTCGACCGAGCGTACTATCATCCCCGAAGGCACCGGCGTGGGCGAGGGACACCATATCTATAAGATCGACGGAATGTATTATCTCATCTCCACCGACTACAGTCCCAACGGGCGAACGCTATGCAGTCGCTCGAAGAGTATATGGGGACCCTACGAGACCATCACCATCACCGCCGACGAGACGATGGGCTATCACCCCGCCCCCATCACCCAATGGAAGGGCCGCATCGTCGATGATGGCAGCCAGTTCGTCATTCCTCAGCCCGACATTCATGCCACAGGCTGCGCCAATGCCCATCAGGGCGGCATCGTGTCAACCCCCGACGGGCAGTGGTGGGCACTGCTCATGCAAGACTTCCACAGTCTCGGCCGCACGGTAGACCTGCTTCCCGTGACATGGAAAGACGGCTGGCCGATGATCGGTTTGGAAGGCAACCTCGGGCGTGCGCCCCGCACATGGCTCAAGCCCAATGCTCCGACGCAGACTCCTCATGCCCCCTATGAACGCAACGAGGACTTCAACGGCAAATCCCTCGGCCGCGTATGGCAGTGGAACCACAACCCCGACGACAGCCAATGGGCACTCACCAAAGGCAAGCTCCGCATCAACGCGCAGCCCGCCAAGCAACTCATGTGGGCACGCAACACGCTCACCCAGCGGGTCATCGGACCCACTTCGGTGACCACCGTGATGCTCGACACCCGTCATCTGAAAGACGGTGACGTGGCGGGATTGGGCAATATCAACGTGCCCTGCTCATGGGTGGGCATCACCAAGAACGGCAACGAGACCTCGATCCGCTGCTTCTGGCAAGGCACCAACGACACCATCACCGCGCTCTCATCCAAGGATCCCAAGGCGTTCCAAACCGTATGGCTGCGCCTCAACGGCGATTTCGACAACGACAAGGCCCGCTATGCCTACTCGTTGGACGGCAAGACGTTCACCGACATCGGTCCCGAGATGCAGCTGAGCTATCAGCTTTGCACCTTCCAAGGCAGCCGCACGGCACTCTTTGCCTTCAACCATCGCGGCAAGAGCGGGGGCTACGCGCTCTTCGATAACTTCACCGTGGAGGAGCCGCAGGCCGACCGCAGCCGTAACATTCCATACGGCAAGACCTTCCGCATCATCAACCTCGCCACCGGCCGACCGGCCGAAGCCACCACCCACGGCGTGCTGCACGACACCCATCCGGGCAACAACAGCACCCGCACCCACTTCCGATTCATCGACAAGGGACAAGGCAAGGGCATCCTGCAATGTGCCGACGGCCGCTATGTCATGTCGTCGGGCTGGGGCATCCCGGGCGATGTGCGCATGACCGGCGATGAGACCAAGGCCGAGGTGTTCATGTATCAAGACTTCCTCAACCGTGAGTTCATGCTCATGTCGTTTGCCAAGCACACCTATATGGGCAAGAGTCCCACCACGGGCAGCCCCTACTCGCTCGACTACAAAGGCTCCGACCCCGCACGGGTGAACGGTGCCGTGCTGCGCTGGGAAGAGGTGAAGTAAGTCGGCCACACACCCTCTCACCCATCAGGGAGTCTCGACCATGCCCCCGCAAGAGCGCGGGC
The DNA here is from genome assembly GCA_002305235.1 of Prevotella sp. UBA1395. Lineage (GTDB taxonomy): Bacteria > Bacteroidota > Bacteroidia > Bacteroidales > Bacteroidaceae > Prevotella. Next base: position 3,084 of record DBQL01000030.1, read on the forward strand.
AGCCGCCCACAGGGCATGGTCGCGGCTCCCTTACTTTTTCATCCTCACCATCTACATATTTTATAATAATATCCGTGAAAAGGTGAACGGAAATCTCCCGAATCTCCATATCTTTGCACCCACGATGAATTATATGTGGATTATCTTATTCTTGGCACTGCCCCTCCTCGGCACTGCATACGTCTTTACGCATCTCTACCAGATGCTCCCGTTCTCTCCCGCCCTCAAATGGGGCATTCTCGGGGTGTTGGGATTATGTATCTTCGCTTTCTTCGCCAATTTCGGCCTGTTCGACATTGACCGCTGGCCACTGCCCGTCGCCGCCGCCACCTATCAGGTAGGCAGCTCATCGCTCATCATCCTGATGTATGCCATCCTGCTCTTCCTGCTGGCAGACCTTGGCCGTTTGGCCCATGTCATACCCTCTTCGCTATTCCGCCACAGCTGGCCGGGCACGCTCCTCGTGGTCGGACTGCTGCTTGGAATCTTCACCTACGCCTATTTCCACTACATGGACAAGGTGCGGCAGCCCATCGAGTTGCGCACCGATAAGCCGTTGGAAAAACCCATGAAGATTGTGATGCTCTCCGACCTGCACGTGGGATACCTCAACCGTGCAGACGAGCTGAACCGCTGGATAGACCTCGTGAACCGCGAGAACCCCGACCTCATCCTCATTGGCGGCGACATCATCGACGGCCATATCCGGCCGCTTCGCGAAGAGCACGTGGCGGCGGCGTTCCGCCGTCTCAAGGCCCCGATGGTGGCCTGCTTGGGCAATCATGAGTACTACGGCGGCATACCCGAGGCCATCGACTTCTATCGCGAGGCCGGCATCACGCTACTGCGCGACAGCGTCGTCACCATTGCCGGACTGAACATCATCGGCCGCGACGACTATTCCAACCGTCGCCGCAAGCCCCTCAAGGCCCTTACCCAAGGCCTTGACAAGCGGAAATACACCATCCTGCTCGACCATCAGCCCTATCACTTGGAGGAAGCCGAGCACGAGGGCATCGACTTTCAGTTCAGCGGCCACACCCACCGCGGCCAGATGTGGCCGGCAAGCCTCATCACCGATGCCGTGTATGAGAAGTCGTTCGGCCCACACCGGAATTCTGACACCCAATATTACGTATCGAGCGGCATCGGCATCTGGGGCGGAAAGTTCCGCGTGGGTACCCGCAGCGAGTATGTCGTAGCCACCCTTGACCGCCACTGAGCACCCTGCGCGCATGCAAATAGACATTCACTGGATGGAGCAAAACTTCCGGATGTTCAACCTCCGGTATTTTGACGGCAGCCTCCCGGAGCCTCGCTTCCGGGTGGGGCACTCCCGCACGCGCTTGGGTACGATGTCGTTCAAGCGCAAGTCGAGATGGGGATGGAGCCAACAATATGATTTTACCATCACCATGACCAACTATTACGACCAAAGCGAACCACAGTTTCTGAGCGTGTTGTTGCACGAGATGATCCATCTTGCCATAGCCCATAGCGGCACGAGAGACACCTCACCCCACGGCGTGGTGTTTCGTGGCATGATGGAACGTCTCAACCGCGACGGGTGGAACATCACCGTGAGCACCGCCATGAAAGGCATGAAGAAAGCCTATCAGGGGTCTGCCACCGTCATCCGCGAGTATCTCGTGCTGGCCTTGCAGACCGCCGACGGCCGTCGGTTTCTGTCGTCTGTCAATCCCAAGTTTGCCCGAGCCATCGACCGCCGCCTGCGTAGCGTCGGCGAGATTACTCACCATGCTTGGTACACCACGTCTGACCGATGGTTTGAGAACATGCCCCAAGTGAGAAGTTTGCGCGGCCGACGGGTCTCAACAGAAGTCTTCCAAGCCAAGACCGAGGCTATGACACCCGTGCGTTTCTGACACGCCGCCGCCCTCTCGGAAGCCCACTGCCACACCCGGGAAATCGTAATGAAAATTTTTGAAAAACACCTTCGCCAGCCTGCCGTATTTCGCAACACAAAATCTTCCGTGCGAAATACGCGAAAAACAGCCCATCTACAACACCCTATCATTCAGCGGTTTGTAAAAAATTGACAATTCTTGGCTTTGCGATTACTATCCTATCGCAAGCCGAAAGCACCTTTTTCGCCATGAGATTACGCCTTCATCGCGACGCGAAAAGACTGCGATCGCACGGCGACCGCCCGTTTTTCGAGAAAAAAGCGGGCGAAAACCGAAAAACCACCGCAACATCACCGAAAACCGCCCGCATCGGCATGCTATTTCGCCGGAAAAATAATCGCGGAAAATTCAGAATATTTTTGACAATCGTGCAAGCGTATCCCTCCCTGCCTACTCGTCCGCAATCTGGCTCTTGGGCCAGTTCACGAGGTAAAGCTTGTCGGTGGCACGCGTGAAAGCGGTGTAGAGCCAATGGATGTAATCGGGCGTGAGCATGTCGTCGGTCATATACCCTTGGTCCAGATACACGTGCTGCCACTGTCCGCCCTGCGCCTTATGGCAGGTCACGGCGTAGGCAAATTTCACCTGCAAGGCATTGAAATAGACATCCTTGCGCAACGCCTTCACCCGGTCAGCCTTATGGGGCAGGTCGGCATAGTCTTCCATCACCCGTGCGTAGAGCTGCTCGTGCTGCTCGCGCGTCAACGCCGGAGCGTCGGTGGTGAGCGAGTCCATGATGACCGTCGACATCATCTCGAAGTTGTCATAGTCGGGAAACCGGAGCCACACGTCGGCAAAGCGGAATCCGTAAAACTCCCTCACATTTCTCACGCTCTGCACCAACGC
>DBQL01000030.1:5865-12267 GCA_002305235.1 Prevotella sp. UBA1395
GCTCGGTCCAGAAGTAATTGTTTCGCACGATCATCACCATATCGCCCGCACAGAGCGCGTCCTCGCGGTCGAGCACCTGTGCCCGGATGCCCTGATTGTAGACGTTGGCACGCTTGTTCGACCTTGTCACCACGATGGTCTCGTCCATTCCCACACGACTGTAACTCGTGGCAAGGCTCTCCACCAGTTCGTTGCCGGGCACCATCACGATATCGGCAAAGCCCGAAAACTCAATCCTTGGCAGTTCGGTGGCGGCATCATGCGTAATGAGATGCCTGATAAACGTGGCGTTAAAGAGTATGCCCGAGTCTTGGCTCTGCCTCAACACCTCGTCCAAGTCGCACTCATAGACCCTCATGCCATAGCCCTCGAGCACCGCGGCACTCAGCGCCGGGGCCTCGTCCTCACCCACAGGAGGCAGCTGCGCCCGGTCGCCGATGAGCATCAGGCGGCAGTTGTCGCCCGAGTAGACATACTTCATGAGGTCGTCCAGCAGGCTTCCCGAGCCAAAATGGCTCTCGCCCGTGGCAACGCTGCTCACCATAGAAGCCTCGTCGACCACGAAGAGCATGTTGTGATAGCGGTTGTCATTGAGGCAGAACTCGCCATCGAGGCCCCGGTATGCCTTCTCGCGATAGATGCGGCGGTGCACGGTATAGGCCGCCATGCCACAGTTTTGGGCAAACACCTTGGCCGCCCTTCCGGTGGGCGCAAGGAGCATGAGCTTCTGCCCAAGCCGGTGAAGAGTGCGCACCATCGCCCCGGCGAGCGTCGTCTTGCCCGACCCCGCCGACCCACGGAGCACCATGACCGACTGCGGGGCTCGGTCGGAAAGAAAACTGGCAAAGGTCTGCATGGCATGGCTTTGGTCGAAAGTAGGCTCAAAGCCCAACTCCGAGCGAATGGCATCGATAAACTCCGGGATTTTCACGTGATGGCGATGGATTGTTGATGATTTATGAATTGTTAAAAGACCGGTGACAAACAAGGTTATCCACGCTCTTTTTATTATCTTTGCAAGATGATTGGGTTGATATTCAATACAAAGTTAGCAATATTCACCGAGAAATGAAGGGCTATTCCAAAAATAATCTTTGGCTGACGGTTGCCGTGGTGATTTTGTCGGCGCTCTGTTTCCAAAGCGTCTACAGTCCCATCCGTTTTCAGCGGCAACAGGCCGTGCGCGAGACGGCGGTGAAGCAACGGTTGGTCAAGATTCGGGCGGCCGAAGAGCGCTATCGTCTCAAGACAGGGGTCTATACGGCCGACTTAGGCAAACTGGCGCAGGCCGGACTGCTGCCCGACTCGCTCTCCGTCATACCCTATTCGGACGGCAGGAAGTTTACCGTCACCGCCACAACCATCATCGGCAAGAGCGGCAAGCAGATTCCCCTGATGGAGTGTGGCGCCACATACGCCGACTATCTCAAGGGGCTTGACGAGCAGTTAGTGGCCGCCCTTGTGGAGAAAGCCAATGCCGCGGGACAATATCCGGGACTGAAGATCGGCGACATCACGCAGCCCACCAACAATGCCGGCAACTGGGAATAGCCCGCTACCCACCTTAAACCAACCAACCAAGCATGAGCAATCTTACCAAACAACCACGGATGACCCTACGCGTGAGCCACGGCTCGCTGGCATTCGCCATTGCCGAGAAGAGCAATGCCGAGCAGGTGGCCTATCGGCCTTATACCATCAAGAGCGGCGTGTCGATAGCGGCCAACCTGCGCGAAGCGTTCAAAACAGAGTCGGAACTGCTGCAAAGCACCCCCCGCGCCCGTGTCTTGGTCAACTCGCCCGTGCTCCTTCTGCCCATCGAGGAATACGACCAACAGCAGAACGAGACGCTATACCGACACAGTTTCCCCGACACCGAGGGTTGCGCCATGATGAGCAACGTGCTCCCCGACCTCAACGCCGTGGCGCTGTTTGCCGTGAACAAAGACCTCATTACCGTGGTCTACGACCATTACGAGGACGTGAAGTTCATGGCACTCATGCAGCCCGTGTGGCACTATATGCACAAACGGAGCTTCATCGGCGTTCATCGCAAGCTCTTCGCACATTTCCATGACAACATGCTGGAGGTCTTCAGCTTTGAGCGAAACCGCTTTGTCTTCAGCAACAGGTTCGAGGTGAAGCACGCCAAAGACGCCTTGTATTTCATACTCTTCGTATGGAAAGAACTGGCGATGGACCAGCAGAAAGACGAACTTTACCTCTCGGGCGACATCATGGATCGGCAAAAACTCATGGCCGACCTGCAGCAACACCTGCGCAAAGTGAGTGCCATCAACCCTGCCGCCGACTTCAACCGCGCGCCCATGACGGCCATCAAGGGTATTACCCTCGACCTCGTGACGCTGTATCTCGGATGAGAAGGGGGGATGGGGGAATGACGAGTGGGGAGTTACGAATGATGAATGGGGAGTGAGGAATGATGAATGGGGAGTTACGAATGACGAATGGGGAATGAAAAAAGGGGGAAAGGATGAAAAAGAACAACAGAAAACTATGAGGATTATCACCGGAAAATATAAGGGAAGACACTTTGATATTCCCCGCAACTTCAAGGCAAGGCCCACCACCGACTTTGCCAAGGAAAACCTGTTCAACGTGCTTAATGGCTTCATCGACTTCGACGAAGCCACCGCCCTCGACCTCTTTGCCGGCACAGGAAGCATCTCCTTGGAACTGCTGTCGCGCGGGTGCGCGACGGTGGTGAGTGTGGAGGCCGACCGAGACCACGCCCGATTCATCGGACAGTGCATGCAAAAAATCGGTGCCGAAGGCCATCTGCTCATCCGTGGCGATGTCTTCAGGTTTGTAAAGACGTGCCGACAGCAGTTTGACCTCATCTTTGCCGACCCGCCATACGCCTTGGAACAGCTCGACACCCTGCCCGACCTGATCTTTGAGCACGCCCTGCTCAAAGACGACGGACTGCTGGTATTGGAGCACGGCAAGACCCACGACTTCTCCGCACACACCCGTTTCTTGGAGCATCGCAGCTACGGCAGCGTGAACTTCAGCCTGTTCAGGTGACCCGATGGTCACATCAACGGACTGACGATGCGCAACACACTCTCTGCAAAACGACGCAAAAACGGTCGGTCTTCCACCTTTTGCACCTCGTCGATGAGGTGACAGTGCTTTTGGTCGGCCAAGAATACTGCCTTCAACCGCAATGCCATACCCTCGTCATAAAAAAAGATATTGGATTCAAAATTGTGCTCAAAACTTCGGAAGTCTACATTCGTGCTTCCGCAGGTCGATACGCTGTCGTCGCTCACCAGTAGTTTGGAATGGTTGAATCCGCCCTCATAGAGATACACCTTCACACCGGCTTGGAGCGTCTCCATCACGTAGGAGATGCTCGCCCAGTCCATCATCTTGGAGTCTCCCTTCTTGGGTAGCATCAGCCGCACGTCGACACCGGCAAGCGCGGCCGTGCGCATGGCAAAAAGGATAGGCTCGGTGGGCAGGAAATACGGGCTCTCCATATACACATATCGGCGTGCCGCCAACAGCACGCGGACATACCCCTGCATGATATCGGGCCACTCGGACACCGGACTACTGGTCACCACTTGGGCCAGACAGTTATTGTGTATGAGCGGGTTTTGGTCGGGATAGTACACGCGGTTGGTAATGAGCGTGTGGTCTACAAAATACCAGTCGACCAAGAACGCACGCTGAATGCCATACACCGCGCCCCCCCTCACCATGAGATGGGTGTCGCGCCAAGCCTGCTTGCCACGCCCCTTGACATACCTTGTGGCAATGTTCATGCCCCCGATAAATCCCACCGTGCCGTCGATGATGATGAGCTTGCGGTGGTTGCGGTAGTTTACCTTTGAGGTAAAAGCGGGAAAACGCACCGGCATGAACGCGTGAACATCGACCCCACCGTCGCGCATACGCTCGAAAAACGAACTTTTCACACTCCAGCATCCCACGTCATCATAGATCACCCGCACCTCTACACCCTCGCGGGCCTTGTCGATGAGCGCATCGGCAATGAGGTTGCCCAGCTCGTCATCATTGAAGATATAGATGTCGATATGGATGTGGTGGCGGGCACGGCCGATGGCTCTCAGCAGCGCGAGAAAACAGGAATGGCCGTCGGTGAAGATGTCCACCTCGTTGTCTTTGAACGGCAACGCCATGTTTTGGTTCCTGAAAAGCAGCATCAACGGTTGGTGGCTCTTGGGCAATCGCAGCTCCTTCTGCTCGAGAAACTCGGTCATCGATCGCTTGGTCAACTGGTCAAGCGAGCTTTGACTGATCAGTTTCTCCCTGCGGGTATTCTGTCCGAAGAAGATATAGAAGACGAGTCCGACGACCGGCAGAAACCAAAGCATGAGAATCCAAGCCGTGGTTTGGGCCGGTTGCCGATTGTCCATCAGCACCCTGACCATCACCGCGACGATCACAAGAGTATAGATGATTCCCCAAATAGATTGCAGGTAAATCATGGATTAAACGCTTAAAACAGTATGTTTGAATATTCTCAGCTTTCTCCTTGCGCTCCGTTTCCCGGGTGCATGCGGCATCGGTGCGCCGGCATGCCATGACGAACGCCCGATGACCGCACCGACATCAAGCCCTGCCAAGGAGGCGCGCTGCCGTCATGCGGCCCCGAAGGCCGGCTATTTGCCTTTCTTCTTTTGGATATAGGCCAACTCCCTCAGTGCGAACCCGCTGTTCTCCGGGTCGTTGAGCAACTGCTTGAGAAGGCTCTCGGCCTCGTCATATCGCTCAAGACTCACAAGCAGATAGGCCTTGCGCCGTTTGAGAAATCCCACGAAAGCCACCATCTCGTGCATGTCGCCGGAGACGTCGCCCACACGGTCCTCACCCACCACGGCCTGCATGTCCTGCAATATGCCGTCGATGAAACTCATCGCACGGAAGTCGTTGCCATTGACCAAGCAGTTGACATAGGTCTGTGTATAGAGAATACGGCGCGCCGGCAGCGTGAGCTGAAGATAATAAGCCGCCCGCTTATACCGATGCAGACCGGTGTAACATGCGCCGACAAGGTAGCACACCTCCATGAAAGCACTCTGCCCCGGAAGTCCGATCTTCTCGAGATTGCCCTGCAATCGCTCGAAAAGATTTTCCAACACCTGCACGCTCTCGTAATATCTCTGCTGCTCGAAGAGAGTCTTACCACGCAGCAGCTCTATACCGAGGTTGGGATTCTGGATGTGCATCAGCAGTCGCTCGTCATCGGTCATCTCATCGGCCTTGCCCGTTTTGTACTTGGCCAAAGCCTCCTTCCACAGATAACGAAACTCGGTGAGCCGACGCTCGGGTGACGACAGGTCGTACCCCAAAAGAATGCTGGTCATGAGTTTCTGCCGCTCCACGTCGTCGGGAACAGAAGATGGCGTGATGGACAAGGGTGCCAACGACAGGGTGACGCGGTAATACAGTGTGTCGTCGGTGATGCCCTCTTGCTCATAGGTCATGGTGAGATGGCGATGCCTGACGGGGTTTCTCGGATCGTAATAATCGAGCAATGCCACCGCCGTGTGGTGGATGAACCGGCCATCGGCGATGAGTGGCGCATGGATGGGATAGTCGAGGATGTGATCCGGCTCATCGACGACCGTCGTCTCGGCATCGCAGGTGAGCACCATCTGCACGGGAATGATGTCGGAGAGTCCCATTGCCGTGCCCAACAGATGGCTCATCCGGGCGGGTGTCGCCGCCTGCTCATGCCACTCGGGACCGTCAGACTGGTGGATCATCTCCAATTCACGGATGAGGAACAGCTCACGGGCTTGTGATGCCACCGACTTCTCCAAATCGTGATTGAGCACCTTGCGGCTGTCTTCCTTCAACTCATCATACCTTGTGACAAACGTGCGCTGCCACCGGAAGATGTTTTCCATCGCACGCTCCATGACCTCCTTGACGGTATTGTCGGAGATAAGCAGTTCGCTGATGATATGCACGTCGACCACACCCTTCTTCTCGTTGACGGTATAGACCATCCTGCAATTTTCGGTGTTAAGGTTGCAATGGTTGCAGACATTGCGCACCAGCTCGATGTTTTCCAATTCGACATCGAAGAAAAAGGGATAGGTAAGGCGCAGGTAAGGGGAGTTTTTCTCCAGCCGCAAACCGAAGTGGCCGCCCTGATACGTATAGCGGGCCACAAGGTCTTCATGGTCTTTCTCCCATGTCACCTTGCAGTTGAACTTCTTGAGTGCATAGTTTACGCTGAGCTTGTTGCTGTCTTGGGTACGGGCATAGAGGCCTACCACCGCGTCGTGGTGTCTGCGCCACAACGGGAGAAACACAAAGGCTATGATAAACAGTATAGCCCAAAAGGCGATGATCATCAACAAGTCTGTCATACTCTAATTGCAAACTTAACCAAAAAAA
>DBQL01000180.1:0-4087 GCA_002305235.1 Prevotella sp. UBA1395
AACACCATGTTACCTCCCTTTCATGCCACATCCTCATCGTCTACCATGGTAATTACTCCCCTCCCTTTTGGGGAGGGGTCGGGGGAGAGGCTTGTGTGGTCGGGAAAGAGGCTGCCGTTTATCTTCTTTCCCCCTGCACCATCGACATCACGCGCAGCCAATTGCCTCCCCAGATCTTCACGATATCCTGCTCGCTGTACTTACGCCGCAGCAGATGAAGCGTGAAATTGATCAGCTCCGAGGCGTCGGCGCAACCCCGCACCGTGCCATCGCCATCAAAATCGGTACCTATTCCCACGTGGTCGATACCCATCACGTCTATCGCATGCTCCAAATGAGCAATGACATCATGTATCGTTGCCTCCGCGCCTTTGCGCAGGAAGCCCTTGTAGAGCGTGGTATGCGCCACGCCACCCTTACGGGCCAACGCCCTCATCTGGTCGTCGGTGAGGTTGCGAGGCACATCGCAGAGCGCACGACTGTTGCTATGCGAGCAGACGATGGGCGTGCGACTGATCTCCAACGCGTCGTAGAACGACTTCTCGGAAGCATGGCTCAGGTCGACCATGATACCCTCGTCGTTCATCCGCCGAATCACCTTCTCGCCAAATTGCGACACCCCTTGGTGCATGTTGCTGCCGCGGGCGCTGTCGCAAATGTCGTTGTCGCCATTGTGACAAAGTGTGATATACACCACGCCGCGCTGCGCGAAGTGGCGCACATTAGACAGGTCATGGTTCAGGGCGAGACCGTTCTCGATGCCAAACATGATCGACTTGCGGCCCTTGCGCTTGTCCTCATAGAGATCGACGGGCGTGCGGGCAATGCTGATATACCGGCTGTTCTTGTCGACAATCTGCTCCAGTTTGTCGAAGATCAGGTCGGCATATTCTGTCGGCGAGAGCTGCGGAGTGATGTCCTTGAGCTGCGGATTGTGCTTCAGGATGCCCGCAATGTCGACCTTCGAGGAGAATTGCTCGCCCAGTTTGGGCTGTGGCAGATAAGCCACCATGATGACGGCATCCTGCCGACCCTCGGTCATCTTGTGCAGATCGTACAATATCCGGGGGTCGCGCTCATCGAAACGCACACCCTGCGGGAAAAACATCGGGGTGTCACAATGGGTGTCGAGCGTGAGGATGCGGTCGTGAAGCCGCTTCGCCACATAGAAGTTTTGGGCGCGACCTACAAGCCATCTGAACAGCAAGCCACCTTCGTCGCCCAACCATTCGGGATGCCATTGCACGCCAAGGATGGGTTTGAACTCTGTGCTCTCGATAGCCTCGACCACGCCATCGGGTGCCGTGGCCGTGACATGGAAACGCACTCCGGGGTCGGCAACGGCCTGATGGTGGAAGGAATTGACATAGAGCACCCCTCCACCACCCTCTCCGGAAGCGGTGGGCAAAGCCGTATGTGAGTAGATTTCGGCAAGATACGAGCCTGACAGAATGTTCACCGAGTGGGTGGCCTCGCTGCGGTCGGCATCCTGCGAATGCTTCAACCGCGGCATAACGGGCCGCTCTTTGCCCTTCTCAGCCGAGGAAACATTGACAGAATGGCTGATATCCTGCTCCACCTTTCCGCCCAGTGCCATCGCCAGCGTCTGTATGCCGCGACAGATGCCGAGCATCGGGATTTGCCGGTGATAGGCCAGACGCGTGAGGAGCAGCTCGGGAAGGTCGCGCTTGGAATTGATGGAGCCAAGGTCGGAGCACGGCTCTTCTCCGCCCCAAAGGGGGTTATAGTCGCCCCCTCCGGTGAGTATCAGTCCGTCGAGATGGTCCAAAGTGTTGATGATGGCCGCCTCGTCGGTGAGCGGCGGGATGATGAGCGGGGTGCCTCCGGCCTTCACCACCTGCTCGTAATAAGGCTCTCGGAGGGTCGCGTCGCCGTTGGTATAATTGGCGGTAATGCCGATAATCGGTTGATGATCGGCCTCGGGAAAGCGCACGTAGAATCGGTTCAGGTGCGCCTCAAGATTGAAATGGCTCATTTTTCGTCAAAGCTGACGGGTATCTCTCGCTTGATGCTCTGCTCAAGAGAGATCAGGGTTTCGGTGGAAACCACACCCGAAATGGTCTGGAGCTTGTTGTTCAGAAGGTCCATCAACTGCTCATTGTCACGGGCGTAAGCCTTGACAAGCATGGTGTATGAGCCCGTGGTGAAGTGGCATTCCACAATTTCGGGAATGTTCATCAGGCGCTTGACAACCTCCTTGTACATCGAGCCGCGCTCGAGATTGAGGCCTACGTATGTGCAGGTGCTGTAGCCAAGGCTCTTGGGATTCACGTCAAAGCCGCTGCCGGTAATCACTCCGGCCTCCATGAGTCGCTGCACACGCTGATGGATTGCCGCACGTGACACACCACATTCTGCCGCTACATCCTTGAAAGGTATGCGGGCATTCTGTGAGAGAATAGATAGAATCTTCTTGTCTAAGTTATCAATTTTTTCCATGTCAGAACTTTATCTATTTGATGTTCAACTATAAGCAAAAGTAGATAAATTAAATGATACAAACAACAAAATGCACGGATTTTTTCAATTATCCGTGCATTTTGATATAATTTCAAGACTTCGGGGCCTGAAAACCGCACTTCTCTCGAAGCATGGCCGGCCGTCGTTCGCGGTCTATTTGCGATTTGTTTTCTTCACAACCTTGCCTTTAGCGGCGGTCTTGGCCGTCGTGGTCTTGGCCGTAGCAGCCTTCGCATCGGTGGCGGCAGGGGTCTCCTCGGCCTGAATGCCCACCAGTTCGACAGTGAAGATCAGCGTGGAGAAAGGCTTGATCTGGCCGGCCTGACGCTCGCCGTAGGCCAAGTTTTGCGGGATATAGATCTCCCATTTGCTGCCCACGGGCATATTGGTCAGGGCCTCTGTCCATCCCTTGATGACCTGATTGCAGCGGAAACTGTCGGTCTTCTTGCCACCGTGACGGGCCGTGGCGTCGAAGATGTTGCCGTCGATGGTCTTTCCTTCATAGATCACGTCAACGGTCTGCTCGGCCGTGGGCTTGGCTCCCGTGCCAGCGGTAAGCACTTTATACTGGAGTCCGGAGGGCAAAACCACTACGCCCGGCTTCGTGGAATTGGCCTTGAGCCATGCTTCATTCTCAGCCTTATAAGCGGCTTCCTTGGCTTCCTTGATGGCTTTCACCTTACCGTCGAATTTCTCACGGGCAGCCTCCACTTTGTAAACGGTGGTGTCCGACTTCACGCCGGCGAGGAAACCCTCATGGAATATCGCCATCCGCAGCGAGTCGGGGGTGCCCTCCAACTCCTTGCTCATGTTGGGATAGATGGCATTTTTCACTTGCGAGGCTATTTGGTTTCCTGCCAGATAGGCTACAAACGCGGGGTCGTCGGCCTTGGAGATGGCTTCCTGATAACCTCGCACGAAGTCGGCAAGATATGCCGTGTCGACGTGCATCTGCTGCTGCAGATAGGGCAACAAGCCTTGCGTGGCCGAGTATCCGGCCGCATAGCTCAGCGAATCGGCACCGGTGGCAAGTACTACGGGCTTGGCAACCTCTGTCGTTTCGGTTTTCTTTTTCTTGTCTTTCTTGCTTCCGGCCTGAATATTGGAGAAGGAAGCGCCGGCCAATAAGGCTACAGCCACAAAAAGAATCTTCTTCATTTCAATATGGTTTAAACGTTATTTCCTCATGGATTTATGATGACAGACTATCTGCCTCAATACGGAAAACGGGCCGGAATCATGCTTTTAGCACAAAGGCAAGGCTTTGACGGCCAGTCGGTTTCGTATGTTCGGCATCAAAGAAAAACCCCTCCTCGTGGACCGCGAGTCCCGGATGAAGGGGTGTTGATGTGTTTGCGGACAATTACTTGCCTACCTTGATCAGCTCGATCTTGAAGATCAGGGTAGAGAATGGTTTAATCTGTCCGGTCTGACGCTCTCTGTATGCGAGGTTCTGCGGGATGTAAACCTCCCACACCGAGCCCTCGGGCATGTGAGTCAAAGCCTCTGTCCATCCGGGGATGAACTGCTTGGGCTGGATCGTTACCGGTCCCTGTCCGTTGGTATAAGAGCTTTCAAATACCTTGCCGTCAATGGTACGGCCCTC
>DBQL01000180.1:4242-11173 GCA_002305235.1 Prevotella sp. UBA1395
CTTGCCCGTGGCACCTGTCACGAAACCGGCAAGGAGGTTCTTCAGTGAGATGGTCTTGGTGGAATCGTTGCCATAAACCTCATGGTTGATGCCCTTGACAAGCTGGGTTGAGAGCTGCTGTCCTACCTGAAGACCCATGATATAGGCCGCCTTTTTCTTGTCATCGCCCGCGTTCACGCCTTCATTGATACCTTTCACAAAGTCGTCGATGTAGGCAGTGTCGATCACTTGACCCTGCTGGATGGCCTGACGGACATACTGCGACTGTACCAAACCGATGGCATAGCTCATGGAGTCTACATCTGTTTTCAGGTCAGCCTTAGGAGTTGATGAGTTGCCACATGCACTGAATGTTGCCGTGGCGATAGCCATTGCGGCTAAAACTTTCAAACTTTTCATTTGTTTAATTAGATTTTATCTGTATGATTTATTTCACTTTGATCAGCTCCACGTCGAAGATGAGCGTGGCAAAGGGCGGAATCGACTGTCCGGCTCCGCGCTCGCCATATCCCAATGTGTAAGGGATGAAGAAGCGATACTTGGCACCTTCCTGCATGAGCTGGAGCCCTTCGGTCCATCCTGCAATCACCTGATTGAGCCCGAACGTTGCTGTTTCGCCACGCTGATAGCTGCTGTCGAACATCTGTCCGTTGATGAGCGTACCCTCATAGTGGCATTCCACTTGGTCGGTGGCGGCGGGTTTCTTGCCGTTACCCTCTTTCAACACTTGATATTGCAATCCCGAAGGCAGTGTCACCACACCCTCCTTCTTGCCGTTCTCGGCCAAAAAGTTTGCGCCTTGAGCCTTGGCTTCGCCGGCCTGCTCCTCCGCTTTCTTCTCGAAGAAGGCCTGTACGGCTGTCTGTGCCTCACTGTCTGTAAGGGCGGCCTTACCCGCAAAGACATCCTTTACCGCCTGAGCGAAATCGTCAACATTCAATTCTGTGGCATTCATTTGCTGGAGCTGATGACCGATGCTCATGCCCAAAGCGTAACTAACTTTATCCATTTCTTATCTTCTATGTTTATAATTAACGCACAAAGATACTATTTTTAATTGTTTACAAGCCTTTTATTCTCAAAAAAATGCTATTTTTGTGCAATTATAACATTCATTCTACAAAAACCAATGAGAAAGAAAATTGTATTCCTTACGGGCGCGGGCATGTCGGTAGAAAGTGGTTTCAAGACCTTCCGCGGCAACGACGGGCTGTGGGAAAACTATCCCGTCGAACAGGTGGCCACCCACGAGGGCTGGGAATCCGACCCCGTCTTGGTGACCAATTTCTATAACATGCTGCGCCGTAAGCTATGGGACGCCCGTCCCAATGAGGGTCATCGGCTCATCGCCAAGATGGAAAACGACTTCGATGTGGCGGTGCTCACGCAAAACGTCGACGATCTGCACGAGCGTGCCGGGTCGTCGCATGTGATTCATCTTCACGGCGAATTGTCCAAGGCATGCTCCTCCGTCGACCCTTACGACAGTCGCTATATCACCCGCCTCACACCCGAACACAGCGACGTGGAGCCGGGAACGAGGGCGGCAGACGGCTCGCTTCTCAGGCCGTTCATCGTGTTTTTCGGCGAGAGCGTGCCCATGCTCGAGCCCGCCGCCGCACAGGCCGCGCAGGCCGATGTATTCGTGATCATCGGCACCTCGCTCAATGTTTATCCCGCCGCAGGACTGGTGAGATACACCCGCGACGACTGCCCCATCTACCTCATCGACCCCAACCCCGTCTCCGTCGGGGCCTTGCACCATTTACACCATATACAGAAAGGTGCCTCCGAGGGCATGAAAGAACTCGTGGATATACTGAAACCATAACTTAAAACCCTTTTTCTCACAACGCAAAAACATGAGACAATCCCTACTTCTATTATCCCTTCTCATGGGAATCACCGCCGCCACGGCCAAGCCCAACATCGTCGAGGGCGTGAAATACCAAATCATTTGCAACGAGATGCCATCGGGATGCGTGGTGGATGGTAGCAGCTTCTCTCAAGCCACACCCTTATATTATTCTTCCACCGCCCCTGCCTCGGATGCCGCCTACTGGCTGTTCACCGAGACAGCCCAAGGCCAATACACCATCCGGAATGCCGCCACCAAGCAGTATGTCACCTTTGACGGCGAGCGCATAGAGGCTTACAAGCGATATATCAGCATGACAGACCGCCAGCACGGCGACTCCTCGGTGTGGACGATAAGCAACCAAGGCGGCACGACTTACACCCTCAGGTGTGCCGCCGACAATAACGAGATATGGGATGTGAGGCGCGACAGCTACATCGTGGGCACCTACAACACCGCGGGAGTAGGCTCCAACCAGCTGTTTACCATCAAGACAGCCGGTGGCGCCACGGTGCAGGAGCAGGCCGCCCCCGCAGCCGGCGAGACCGGAATCAATGTAGACTCGTGGCTCACGGCCAACATGAGCAGCACCGACAATTGGGACAACGTGGCTTTCTGGGTGAACGGAAGCGGCCGCTACTACAACGGCAACGCGAGCGTCGAGGCACCGTTCATCGAGAACTGGCATGACAAATCATTGGGCGGACTGGCCGACAGCCACCTGCTGCAAACCCTTACCCACCTGCCGGCCGGCAGCTATACCGTCACCGCCGACATCATTGCCACCGACCAGTCGGGGCGTATCGCCCCCGACGGCGCATTTCTCGTGGCCAACGACAGGTCGCTGTCGCTGCGCACCCTCAACGGCGTGCCACAGACATACAGCATCACGCTGACCGTCACCGACGGCAAACTCACCACCGGCGTGAGCTTGGCGGGCACCACGTGCAACTGGGTTGCCATCGACAACCTGCACCTGACCTATAACGACACGGCCACCC
This sequence comes from Prevotella sp. UBA1395, assembly GCA_002305235.1. GTDB lineage: Bacteria > Bacteroidota > Bacteroidia > Bacteroidales > Bacteroidaceae > Prevotella. The sequence continues at coordinate 7,102 of DBQL01000180.1, forward strand.
GGCTCATCGCCGGAGAGCGCGAAAAGATACTCGCCGAACTGCAAGACTACTACGAGACCTCGGCCATCAACCGACACTTAGACTCGCTTGCCACCGTTTACACCCTCTCCACAGAGCTGTTTGCCGCTATGGAGACCTATCGCAAAAACGCTTTTTTCAGGCCCAAGACCGGTCCGCTGGAGCGCGCCCTGCAACAGCTCACCATCGGACAGCATGGCATGGCCTACGACGAGGAGAACCAAATCTACTTGGAATCTATCCCCGAGGAATACTTCGGACATGATTTCGCCGCCACCGTGCAATATGCCCCGAAGGCCGGCTACGGCACGCTCCACATCGACAACCGGCCCGTTGCCGCCGGATCGACCTATACATTTAAAAACGTGGGGGCCGGAAACACCTACGCCCTGCACGTCACCGACAACCTCGGCAACACCATCTCGGCCAACCTCACCTTTACCTGTCTGCCCGTGGTACAGCTCTACGGCTCGTTCAGCGACACCTACAACCAAGGCTATCTGCGCGTTTACGAACCCGATGCCGCAGAGCCGGAGCTGCTCTATGCCAAAGCCAAATGGCGCGGAGGAATAACCAACAACCCCGACAAGCACAAGCGAAACTACCATGTCAAGTTGCTCGATGCTGACGGCCAGAAGGCCGAACGCAAGTTTTTCGGGCTGCGCAACGACAACAGCTGGATTCTCGAGGCCGGACAGGTGGATATGAGCAGGGTGCGCAACAGGGTGCTCACCGACCTGTGGAACGACTTCGCCGCCAAACCATATTATTACACGCAAGAGCCGAAAGCACTCACCGGCACGCGCGGACAATTCGTGGAACTGCTGCTCAACGGCCGATATGTGGGTATCTACTGCATGACGGAGGCGATGGACCGCAAACAGATGAAACTGAAAAAATATGACGAGACCACCGGCACACAGCACGGACTGCTGTGGAAATCGTCCGATTGGTCGTACAGTGTGTTTATGGGTCACAACTACAACAGCAACTACTATCCCGGCACATCGCCCGCAAACTACGACAACTCGTGGGAGACTTGGGACAACTATGAGAGCAAATACCCCGACTATGACGACTACAACCTGTCTGACTGGGAACCGCTTTGGAACGCCGTGAACTTTGTATGCACCGCCACGGACGACAATTTCAAGAAGCAGTTCGACACCTATTTCGACTATCCCGTCATCAAAGACTACTATATCCTCATGGAGACCACACTCTCGGCCGACAACCACGGCAAGAACATGTATTTCGCCGTGTACGACCGGCAGGCTGACCCCAAGGTCACCATCGGTGTCTGGGACATGGACGCCACGATGGGACAGCGGTGGAGCGACGCCTTCTTCCACAACACCACCATCATGAACCCCGAGCGCGACTATGCCGGATATATCGTCGCCGAAGAGCATGGCGACTATAATCTCTTCCGCCGTTTGAGAAACACCAATGCCAATAACTTCAACGAAGAGGTGCGGAGACGATACGCCGAACTGCGCAAGACCTATCTCGCCACAGACGCCATCCTCGACCGGTTCAGCACATACCTCGATCGGTTCAAACGATGCGGCGCGGCCGACAGGGAATACCGGCGGTGGAGCGGCGATACCGACATTGCCGGACACACGCTCGATTTCGACAACGAGATGGACTATCTCACCGACTGGGTGACCCGACGCATGAACTACCTTGACAACACACGCTTCAAGATTGGTGAACTGACAGGCATCGAGACCGCCGACACCGAGGCGGAAACAAGTGTCAGTGTCAGCGGCGGCAAGCTCCATGTCTTCTCCGACAGGGCGCAAACCCTCACCATTTACAGCGTCGGTGGCGCCGTGGTGCGCACCGTTCGGCTCGACCATGCCGGCACTGCGGTCATCTCTCTGCCCTCGGGGGTATATGTCATCTGCCGTCAAAAGGTGGTTATCCCATAGTCATTGCCCCACACGCCCGCACGCCGGCATGCCGGCAGCGACTCACAAACAACGGGTGTGCCAAATCTCAACGCTGAAAGCAAGGTGCTTGCAGCCGGAGATTTGGCACACCTTCTTTTATGTCAGTACCGGCAATCGGCAACCTCATGAGATTCTGCCGACAGTCTTCCGGCATGCGCTCAGGCGAATGACATTGCTGCTCACCGATCGTGTTTTTACATCGGGATACCAAGAAAATACAGATGAAATATCTTGAAAAACCCATGAAAAATGGCGCACGAGGCATGAAAACGCCCTGAAAAACGTGAAAATCGGGCAAAATATGCCCGCTTCCGCAACCTATTGATAACAAGCGGTTTACAGCAAAAAGTGATTTCCTTGCGCTCCGCCCGTCATCCCGGTATGCTGCGATAGCTATCTATTCGCATCGCGATTACTATCTATTCGCAAAACGATTACTATCTCATCGCAACGCGAAAAGATAGCCATCGCCACGCGAAAAAGGCCCATTCGCACCCGAACCGAGGTTGAAACATGCTGAAACGACATGACAAACAGCCTCCGATCGGTACTTTCTCGCCCCAAAACGCAGGCTCGGCCGGCTGTCGCGAACATCTCTGACGGTATAAAAATGATGAAAGAACCTGACAAAAACATGACTCGCCCATACCTTCGGTTGCACGGCTGTACACCACCCCCACACCCCGCCGCCGCCATGAAAACATAGGGAAAAGCCTACCGCCAAATAGGCATTTACCCGTTGTAGGCTTGCCGACGACGAATTATCTTTGTGGCGATAATCCCAAATTGCAGCGTTATGAAAAAACTATTCCTACTGTGTTTCTCCGCACTGACCGCCGCAACGGCGACGGCGCAATACTATCCCGACGGGCGACCCATACCGCCCCGCAAGCGCAACGCATACTACAACCGACCCTACACGCGCACCGCACAACCGGCTTTCCCGCGCCATGGCAACACCTATTACGGTTTCCGCATTGGCATGGGCGTGGCGACGGTCAGCTCTGACGCGCCGGCTTTAGATGCCAACAACGCCAAGACCGGACTGAACGTGGGCTTCGTGGCAGGCACGCAAATCACACCCGCCGCACCAATCTTCCTCGAAAGCGGACTCTCATACATCGAGAAGGGGGGCAAGAGCGACTATCAAGGCAACAGGTTTACCTACGCGCTGAACTACTTGGAGCTGCCCCTGCTGCTCAAATACAAATACCATGCGGCACCGCAAGTGACCATCGAGCCGTTTGTGGGCGGATACCTCGCCGTGGGCGTGGGGGGCAAAATCAAAGACTATGGAGACCGAAAGGCCTACTCCAGCTTTGACGGCGACGCGCCGAGCAGCTTCAGACGATTCGACGGCGGACTGAAAGTGGGCTGCGGCGTGGGTTTCGAGATGCTCTATCTCGGACTGAGTTACGACATCGGACTGGCCAACGTGGGCCACTATGACTTTGAGGACACACGCACAGGATGCCTCAATCTGGAGGTCGGCGTGAACTTCTGACCATAAAGGTAGCACTTCATCAACCGGTGCTACCTTTTTGTTTTTTCTTCCTTTCTTTTCCGGTATTTGTGTCGCATGACCGTAGGGCACGGGCAGTGGGGCGATAGGTGTGGGGCCGCCTCTGCCCCACCCTGCCCCCGTCTCGGCGAAACCCAACGGCGACAAAATCGCGAAATCTGTTTTTACAAATATTTTTCACAACATAATTTCCGACATAACAATCTTCTATTAAAACATAATTCATTGAATATTATACTATTATATTTCATTAAATGCTAAATAACATGATTTGTTATTAGATATAAAACTTTACACTTTTTTGTCGCAGTTTGATGATTTGGCATCTTGTTGCCGGATAAAAAACCATAGAAAAGCACGCGGTCAAGACAAAAAATCCTATCTTTGCAACTATAAATACAATCCGTATGAAAAAATCGATCTTATTCAGTTTGGCCCTCCTCGCCCTCTCGCCCGCCGTGGCACAGAAGCGCGCTTTCACCTTGGAGGACGTCTATCGCGTAAGGAGCGTGTCGTCGCCAACCGTCTCTCAAGACGGCAGCGTGGCATACGGCATCAGCCGCCAAGACCTCCA
>DBQL01000180.1:11189-14323 GCA_002305235.1 Prevotella sp. UBA1395
AGCAGCAAATCACCACCGATGGAAAGAGCTATTCGCCATTCTGGTCGCAGGATGGCAAAAGCCTCTACTATCTCTCTCACGCCGGAGGAACGCCGCAAGTATATCGCTATGCAGACGGACGGCACACCCAAGTGACCGACTACGCCTTGGGCATACAGAGTCCGGTGCTCTCGCCCGACGGCAATCTCATCGCCTTCGCGGCCGAGGTGCTGCCCGAGATAGGCGGAGCAGACGGTGCGGCCAACAAGGCGGCATACGACCGCAAGGCCGAAAACCCCATTCAGGCGCATATCTCCGACAAGCTCTTCCTGCGCCATTGGACCGACTATGCCGATGGCAAATATTGGCATATCATCGTGTATAACATCAAGGAGAAGACCTATACCGATGTCACCCCGGGCGAGTTCCACAGTCCGGTATTCTCGCCGGGCGGACCCGAGGGATTCGTCTTCTCGCCCGACTCCAAGGAGATTTGCTACCTGAGCAATCACGATGACCATCCCGAGGCATCGACCAACTGCGACCTGTGGACCGTGCCCGTCACCGGAGGAGAGGCCCGAAACATCACCGCGGAGAACAAGGCGTGGGACGGAAGTCCGCGTTACAGTCCCGACGGACGATACATTGCCTATCGCTTCCAGCGCACGCCGAGCTACGAGAGCGACCGGTTCATCCTCGCGCTGTATGACCGCACCACGGGCCAAAAGACCGTGCTCACCGAGGCATTCGACAACTGGGTGGAGGATTTCAAGTGGTCGCCCGACTCCAAGAGCATCTTCTTCCTCGGACAAGAACGTGGCTATGTGCCCCTCTTCCGCGTAGACCTCAAGGGCGGTAAGATCACCAAACTCATCGGACAACGGGCCATCGGCAGCTTCGATTTCGACAAAAAAGGTAACTTCTATTACACTTTCTCATCGACAGGAAGGCCCGCCGAACTCTATGTTTCGACCCCGAATGCCAAGAAAGGCCGGCAGGAGCTGCCTGCGTCACGGCCTTACAAGGGCGAATATCAGGTCACACACCTCAACGACAGCTTGGTAGAGGCGGTCGATTTCAGGCCTTCCGAGGCGATGTGGGTGAAGGGTGCCGACGGCGACTCGGTACAGTTCTTCGTGGTCAAGCCGCATGGTTTCGACCCCGCGAAGAAATATCCGCTCGTGATCAACGTGCACGGCGGACCGCAAATGCAATGGATGGACAGCTATCGCGCTGACTGGCAGGTGTACCCCGGGGCAGGTTACGTGGTGGCATATCCCAACCCCCACGGCTCGACAGGATACGGACAGGCTTTCTGCCGGGCCATCTCCGGATCGTGGGGAGGGCGACCTTACGAGGATGTGATGGCCGTTACCGATGCCCTGACAAAGCTCGCCTACGTCGATTCCACACGTATGGGGGCTATGGGATGGAGCTATGGGGGCTACTTCATGAACTGGCTTCAGGGACAAACCAAGCGTTTCAAGTGTCTCGCCTCAATGATGGGGCTATTCGACCTCACCTCCATGTGGGGCACCACAGAGGAGCTTTGGTTCCCCAATTTCGAGCTGGAGGGACAGCCGTGGAACTCCGCGCTGTATAAGAAATGGAGCCCGTCGGAGTATGTCGCAAACTTCGCCACGCCCTCGCTCATCATCACCGGCGAGCGCGATTATCGGGTAAGCTACAACCAAAGCCTGCAATATTTCACCACGTTGCAGACCCTCGGCATACCGTCGAGGCTCATCGTGCTCGACAACGACGGCCACTGGCCGGGCGGACTGCGGTCTATGCCGCTCTATTACAATGCCCATTTGGAGTGGTTCCACAAGTATCTCGGCGGCAATCCAGCCCCTTGGGACACGCAAAAGATGGTGCGCGAAAGCCCGTATCACAATGCCGGGCAGGGCGCAGAATGAGTTGAAACGACCGCCTCGGGCGTGTACGGGGAGAGCCTCCGCGCCACCCGAGGGGCACCTCAATGACACAAGGGCATATCCGACGCGTCGGATATGCCCTTGCCGTTGTATGGGAATTCGTCGAGAAAAGACGGCCCCGAGGAGTTGTCAGCCTATCTTTTGGAGCATGATGGCAAAGCCCCCACCCGATGCCGCGTGCACATCCAGCGTCGAACGACAGTCTACAAGCTGTTGGTCGATGGTCAGCGGGTAAGGGTTTGAGCGGTAATCGGCACCCTCACCGTCGCGGTAAATGATGGCCTTATAGGTCGCCCCCTGCTCCAAGAAGTCGAGCGAGAGCGTGAAATCGCGAGCCGATTCGTCTGTCGCCCCACCCACAAACCAGTTGTCCGAAGCCCTGTCCTTGCGGGCAATGACCACCTTTTGTCCGATCACCGCATCCAAAACGCGCGACTCGCTCCAGTTGGTGGGCACGGCTTGGATAAACGCAAGTCCGGGCTGTGCCTCGTAATTCTCGATCTCATCGGCCGCCATTTGCCACGGAGTATAGATGATAACATACTCGGCCAACTGCTTGGCGATGGTCGTATTGGGTCTTGTGCCCTTCACGGCACGGTCTCTCAGGTCGAAGATTCCGGGGGTAAAGTCGATCGGTCCGGCCAGTTGCCGGGTGAAAGGAATGGTTACGATGTGGCTCGGTGGGTTACCCCCGTCATCCGACCACGCGTTGTATTCCTGTCCGCGAAGTCCCTCTCCGGAGATGAGATTGGGGTAAGTGCGTTGCAATCCGGTAGGCATCGCCGGCTCATGGTTGACGATCATGAGTCGGTGTCGGGCCGCACACTCCACCACTTTGCGGTAATGCCGCACGCCATACTGTGAGTGTTGCAGCTCCTTCTCATCCATCCGGGCGTTCACATATCCTGTTTTCACGGCGCGAATCCCCATTTTCTCGTATAGCGCGAAGGCCTCTTCCATCTGGTTCTCATAGTTGATCGCCGCGCCTCCGGTCTCGTTATGTGCAATGAGTCTCACGCCCTTGCCCAGCGCATATTGCTGCAATCCTTGGAAATCGTAGTCGGGATAAGGCTCGGTAAAGGAGAACTTGTCGCCGTCTTTGGTCCAGTCGCCATCCCAACCCTTGTTCCATCCTTCCACGAGCACACCCTTGAAGCCGTGGCTTGCCGCGAAGTCGATATATCGACGGGTATTCTCTGTGGTGGCGCCGTGGTGCTC
>DBQL01000095.1:0-2594 GCA_002305235.1 Prevotella sp. UBA1395
ATCTTGCTCGGCACCACGATCTCGCATCCCGGCTGAACCTTCGCGCCTTGGCTCACCTTGCCCACCATGCCGTTCATGTAGATGATGTATGCCCCACTTTTTCGGGCGTTTTGTGCAAACCCGCCCGCAGTGTTGATGTAGTATTTCGCGCTCTTGTTCTTCTCGAAAGCCACCGTGTTGGGATACATCACCGCACCGTTGATCTTCACCGTCGCGGTGTAGGGCGGCAGTATGAGGCGGTCGCCTTCCCTGAGCACAATGTTGGCATCGCTGTTAGGGTCGGCCAATGCCTTGTCAAGTTCGATACCCACGGGGAAGGTGTTGGGCACCTGAAACTTCTGCAACTGCGTGTTGGTAGCTTGCTGCCCCATCTGCTGCATGTTGCCGCCGTTGCTGCTGCTGGCCGCGAGTTCGAGCAGTTGCTGCTGCAACTGTTCCTGCTGCATCTTGAATGCGGCCTCCATACGTGCGCGCTCCGACTCGTTAGGCACTCGCTCCAAGCGCGCACCCTTGATATAGGCGAGGTCGGTCACGCCGCCGGCCATGCGCAACAGGTCGGTGAGTCGGGCATCGCGTTTGGGGATGGTATAGTTTCCGGCAAACATCACCTCGCCCTCGATGGTCACATTCTGCTGTTTGGAGTAGGCCGGACTCTTGCGGACATATACCTCATCGAACGGCATCAGGGTGAAACCGGGCTGTCCGTCCACCACAAACCCGTCTTTCAGGGCGAAGCTGTAAGTCTTGGCGATGATGCTGTCGGTGGTCGTCGCCTTGGGGTCGTACACCCGTCGTGCCACATCCACCTTCACCGTCGAGGCCGTTTCCTTCAGTCCGCCGGCTTGGAGCACAAAGTCTTCAATCGTTTCGTTATCGGCATATTTGTATATGCCGGGATATTGCACCTCGCCGTGAATGGTGATGGTGCGCTCGGTCATGGCCACGTCTTTACTCGGAATGAAGAGCACGTCGTTTTCTTTCAACGGGATGTCGGCCGTTTTGCCGTTCATGATGCCCTCGAGGTCAACGCTCACCACCTCCAAAGTACGGTCGGCCTTCATACGGTGCATCACGGCCCGGTTGGTGAAGGCTTGTTCGGTGAGTCCTTCGGCGTGCTGTATCAGGGTGCGCACGCTGTTGATGTTGTTACCCATTTGATACTTTCCCGGGCGGAACACCGCCCCCTTCACCTCCACGGTGTTGGCATATCGGGGCAGTATGGAGTCTACGCTCACGCTGTCGCCGTCGGCTATGCGGAAGCTGCTCATGTCAAACTCCTCCACGTTGAACACCGCATACTCGCGGCCGGTCTTGCGATTCACGCGCACAGCCTTGGTATAGGCGTCGCCGGCAAAGCCTCCGGCATAGCGCAGCAGGCTCTCGATGCTCTCGTTTTTCTTCATTTCGTAGAACATCGGGCGTTTCACCTTGCCCGAGATGTTGACCAAGCAGTCGTAGGGCCCCACGATGATCACGTCGCCATCGGCCAGTCTCACGTTGCCCGTCATCTTGCCGTTGAGGATATAGTCGTAAATGTCGCAGACGCTCACGAGCCGGTTGCGGCGATAGATCTTGATGTTTCGCAGTGTTCCGAGGTCGTTGGTGCCACCGGCCATATAGAGTGCGTGGAACACGCTGGCAAAGGCCGAGAGGGTGTATGTGCCCGGGGTCTTCACCTCACCCATGACGTTGATGGATATGGTTCGGGTCTGGCCGAGAGATATTTTGATGTTGCTGCTTTGATACCGGGCACCGAGCCGACTGCGTATGCGGGCGTTGGCCTCTGCCACGGTGAGTCCGCTTACGGCGATAGGTCCGAAGTTTTCAATCACGATGTCGCCGTCGGGCGATACCGACGATTCGATGGTCTTCTGCGAGGCCCCGTATATATCGATGATGACCGCGTCGCCCGGACCCAACCGGTAGTTCTGCGGCGTGGCAATGTTCATGGCCGGTTCGAAGGTCAGGTCTTTGTTGTTGAAGATGTCGCGACCGAAGACCTTGCTCTTTTGCTTCTTCTGATTGTCCAAGATCTTCTTGAGCAGGTCGAGCGAGTCGGCGGGAGTCATCATCCCCAGCTCGGCTTGCATCTGCATGAAGTCGGCACTGTTCTCGTCGTATTCCTCCTCCCACACAGGTGTGCCCTGTATGCGTTGCGTACTGGTCGATGCCCGCAGCCGGTCATCTTTCAGTGTTTGCTGCTTGCTTGAGAGCTTCCCGTTGTTGGTGCGCAGCCTGTCGGCGTTGCGTGTCTCGGCCGTTGCCGTGCCCAGTCCGCTGTCGTTGGCCTGTCGCTCGTATTTCTTGCGCACACGCCTGATCTGCGTGATGTCTACGCCGTTTTGCATGAGCTTGGTCACGATTTGTGCCTGAGACGTACCCTTGGCCACCTCTTTCTGCACGAAATCAGCCACTTGAGAGTCAGTCATGCTCGACTGTCCCCGCATCGCGGCAGGGCAAAGGGAGAGCAGCATGAGACCTATAACGAATTTCTTCATGTTGGTACAGTACTTTGTTGAATGCTGTCAAAATAACTAAAGAATGGCCGAAATATTGCCACTTCTTTGCAAAGTTACAATAAAAATGAGAGAACG
>DBQL01000095.1:2614-3911 GCA_002305235.1 Prevotella sp. UBA1395
GCGGCGGTCAGGATGCCGCTATGTCGTCTCGTGCTCGCCGCATAAGGTCAGAGCGTCATAGGCACGGATGATATATCCGGGTAGTGGTCCGCGAGAGACGACCCGATATCGATAGCGCTCGTCACCCCCGGAGGATGACGAGCGCCGTTAGAAGAATGTCTGTGCGGTTGCTAACGATACCGGTTGGCGAAAGCCACACGGTGGCTTATCCGCACATTTTCAGGAAATATTCGTGCACCCGGGGGTCGTCGTTCAGCTCGGGATGGAATGAGGTGACGAGCTGCGTGCCCTGTCGGGCGGCCACGATATGACCGTCGACCGTAGAGAGCACGTCGACGTCGCGGCCCACCTTGGTGATGTATGGTGCGCGGATGAAGGTCATGGTGAAAGGTCCGATGCCCTTGAAGTCATCGTTGGTCACAAAACTGCCCAACTGTCTTCCGTAGGCGTTGCGCTTCACGTCGATGTCCATCGTGCCGAGATGGCTGTGGTCGAGCATGATCAGTCCGGCACAGGTGCCGAAGACGGGCAGTCCGCCACGGATGGCCTCGGTCACCGGTTCTTGCAGTCCCAGNNTTGGGCTGCTGCCAGTCGGCGAGGTTGCGCACAAGAAACGACTCCACGCCCATCTTGTCGAGCATCTGCCGGTGCTCCTCAAACGCCCCTTGCAGGGCCAAAATCGCTATTCTCATTTGCCGCGTTCTGCCATCAACAGTTGTATCTCACTCTCGTTGATGCCCACCATTGCCTCGCCGAGATCTTCGCTCAGGGCGGCAAGCATCTCCGGTTTATTATAGTTGGTCACGGCCTTGACGATGGCCTGTGCCCGCTTCTCGGGGTCGCCGCTCTTGAAAATGCCACTGCCCACGAACACACCCTCGGCCCCGAGCTGCATCATCAGGGCGGCATCGGCAGGTGTTGCCACGCCACCGGCGGCAAAATTCACCACGGGCAGCTTGCCATGCTCATGCACATAGAGCACCAAGTCGTAGGGTACGCGCAACTGTTTGGCGGCCTCATACAGCTCATCGGTGCTCATCGACACCAGTCGGCGCATCTCACTCTGCATCATACGCATGTGGCGCACGGCCTGAATGACATCGCCCGTGCCCGGCTCACCCTTGGTACGGATCATCGTGGCACCCTCGTTGATGCGTCGAAGAGCCTCGCCGAGATCTTTGGCACCACATACGAAGGGCACCTTGAACTGTCGCTTGTCGATGTGGTAGACATCATCGGCGGGCGAGAGCACCTCGCTCTCGTCGATATAGTCTATCTCTATGGCCTCCAAGATCTG
>DBQL01000095.1:3917-4207 GCA_002305235.1 Prevotella sp. UBA1395
CTCCTGAATGCCTTTGATCATCTTGGGGTCGCTCATGCGCGACACACCACCGGCGGCACGGATATCGGCCGGAATACGCTCTAAGGCCATCACGGCGCATGCGCCTGCCGCCTCGGCAATGCGTGCTTGTTCGGGGGTTGTCACGTCCATGATCACGCCACCTTTGAGCATTTGTGCAAGGTTGCGATTGAGTGTTGTTCTGTCTTCCATTGTTTTTTATCGTTTATTCTTTATGTTTTTTCCTCGCAGACTACGCGGATTTTTATGGTTTTCTCTCGCAGATTTCGCGG
>DBQL01000005.1:0-664 GCA_002305235.1 Prevotella sp. UBA1395
GGTGCGATGCTATGGGTGATGGCCGACAGGCAACCTGACGTGAACCCGTGTTGTTAACATTACATCCCTCTCGCCATGTGTGTGTCGCCCCATCACCATAGCATTCCGAAACCTGAACAAAAAAATGAAATTTTATGTGATATTTCTTATCTAAAAACGAGGCTGACTCATTTTATTTATTATCTTTGCAAAACCTAATTGTAAACCAAATAACATATCACTAACTAAACTATTGTTTCATGAAGAACGGCTATTTTAATTTATCGGGCAAACACGTCACATTGTGTTCTGCCTTGGTTTCGTCGTTATTGGTAGGTCTTCCGTCTCCGTCATTGGCCGATGTGAACGACATCGCCGCCGTGATGCAGACCGGAAAAGTAACCGGCAAGGTGTCAGATGCCAACGGCGAGCCCATCATTGGCGCGTCGGTCAAGCTCAAGGGCAACTCGTCCATTGGCTCGGTGACCGACCTCGACGGAAATTTCACTTTGGAACAGGCCCCCGAAGGCTCCACCATCGTAGTGTCCTACATCGGCTACAAAACCCAAGAAGTGAAGATAGGACGCGGTCCTGTCAATGTCAAGCTGCTCGAAGACGATGCCACCCTGAACGAAGTGGTGGTGGTGGGCTTCGGCACTCAGAAGAAACTAAACCTCACCGGCGC
>DBQL01000005.1:679-6356 GCA_002305235.1 Prevotella sp. UBA1395
GCACAGGCCTTGCAAGGCATCGTGCCGGGATTGCAGATTTCCTCTAACTCGGGAGGCGCGCTCGATGCCACCCAAAGCATCAGCGTGCGTGGCGTGGGAACCATCGGAGAAGGGTCGAGTGGGTCGCCGCTGATCCTCATCGACGGCATGGAGGGAGACATCAATGCCCTCAACCCGCAAGACATCGACAATATCTCAGTGCTCAAAGATGCCGCCGCATCGTCTATCTACGGTTCGCGCGCACCCTTCGGCGTGATTCTCATCACCACGAAGAAAGGCGGCTCGGGCAAGGTCACGGTCAACTATAACAACAGTTTCCGCATAGGCTCGCTCATCAGGGGCAAGCACATGATGAATTCTGTCGACTTCGCCTCATGGATGAACGATACCGACTATAACAGCGGCAACGGCGTGTTCTTCAACAATGAGCGCATGGCACAGATCGTGGAATATCACAATGCCACACCGAGCGGACCGGGCCAGCGCACCACAGCCGATGGGAAAACCTTATATGCCATCGGGTCGGGCAACGGCGTGACATGGCAGGACGGCTACGGATATGGCATCGATGACGTTGACTGGTACGACGTGGTCTATAAGAAACACACGTTCTCACAAGAACACAACGCCAGTGTAAGCGGTGGCGACAAAAAGTTCAACTACTATGTCTCGATGAACTATTTGGACTATACCGGATTCATGAAACTCAACAGCGATACCTACAATCGCTATAACGGCACGGCGAAGATTGGCGCGCAACCGGCCAAGTGGGTCCGCATGCAATACTCCATGCGATTCACCCGCCTCGATTTCAAACGCCCCTCATCGCTCACCAACAGCCTGTACAGCGACATGGCACGTCAGGGATGGCCCGTACTCCCGCTCTACGACCGCAACGGGTACTATTATTCCTCACCATCGCCGGCACTGGGATTGGCCACCGGAGGCAAGGACACAAGTCAGCGCGATATCCAAGACCATCAGCTATCGTTCAACATCGAGCCGGTGGAAAACTGGATCACACATGTCGATTTCAACTACAAGATCGTGAACCGCACCCGTCACTGGGATGCCCAGCAGACCTTCAACCACGACGTGGCNNTCGGAATATAGCTGGTCATGGGCCGAGAAGCACAATTTCCACGTCATGGGCGGTTTCCAAGCCGAGCAATTGAAACGCTTGGAGTTTGGCTTGCAGCGCGATGGCATCATCGACCCGAACAAGTCGGAGGTAGACCTCACCTCCGGACTGAGCTACACCGGTACAGCCATCACGCCGAGCACCAACGGCGCACGCAACCAATGGCAGACAGCGGGATTCTTCGGACGCGTCAACTACAACTTCATGGAGCGCTATCTCTTCGAGATGAACATGCGCTACGACGGCACGTCACGTTTCCGCACAGACAAGATGTGGAAGCTCTTCCCCTCGTTCTCCGTGGGATGGAACATCGCCCGAGAGGCATTCTTCAAACCATTGGAAAGCACCGTCAACACCTTGAAGCTCCGTGCCTCATACGGTTCGCTGGGAAACCAGAACACCGACCAATGGTATCAGACCTATCAGACCATCAGCTATTCGCCCTTTGCCGGCGATTGGCTCATCAACGGGGCACGACCCAACGTGACCGTGGCACCGGGACTCATCTCCACGCTGCTCACATGGGAGACCGTGCAGAGCTATAACATCGGTCTCGACTTCGGCGCACTGAACAATCGCCTTACCGGTTCGTTAGACTGGTACGTGCGCAATACCAAGAATATGGTGGGCAACGCACCCGAATTGCCGTCCATCCTCGGTACTTCAGTTCCCAAGACCAACAACACCGACCTCCGCACCACGGGATGGGAGATACAGGTGAACTGGCGCGACATGCTCAAAAACGGATTCTCCTATGGCGTCACCCTGAACCTTTCGGATGCACGTACCAAGATCACCCGATACCCCAACAACCCCACCAAGTCTATCGACAACTATATCGAAGGCCGCTATATCAACGAGATATGGGGCTATGAGACCGTTGGCATCGCCAAGAGTCAAGAAGAGATGGATGCCCATCTCGCCACGGCCGACCAAAGCGGATTGGGCAACAACTGGGGAGCCGGAGACATCATGTATCGCGATATCAGCAACGACAAGAAGATTTCGGGCGGTGCACGTACCTTGGACGATCACGGAGACCTCAAGGTCATTGGCAACAGCACGCCCCGGTATCTCTTCGGCATCGACCTGAACGCCGCATGGAAAGGCTTCGACTTCCGCGCCTTCTTCCAAGGAGTACTCAAGAGAGACTCGTGGGTGGGCAGTTCATGGAATGGCAACGAGTATATGTTTGGTGCCACCAATAGCGGCACATGGTGGTCGGCGGGCATCACCGGCGTGCAAGATTACTATCGCGACGCCAACTCTTGGTCTGTGCAAAACGGCTATCAAACCGAGAATACCAATGCCTTCCTGCCCCGACCCACATGGAGTGACAAGAACGTGCAGGCCCAAGACAGATACCTCATCAACGCAGCCTACATGCGACTCAAGAACCTTCAGTTAGGATACTCGCTGCCCAAGTCGATCGTCTCGCGCTGGGGCGTCACTAACCTGAGATTCTACGTCTCGGCAGAGAACCTTTGGACCATCTGCGACATGCCCGAACAGTTTGATCCTGAAACCATCGGATACGACACCAACGGCATCAAAAACAACGGCTATCCGCTCTCCAAGACATGGTCGTTCGGTCTTAACCTCACTTTCTAATCTTGTTACATTCCAACTTAAAACGACTGTATATGAAAACCAAAAATATATTTCGTGGTACGGTGCGCGGCGCACTTTCCGCCACATTATGTATGACTGCATTGGCACTGACTTCCTGCAACGACTTTCTTGAGCAGGAGCCGCCGTCAAACCTCACACCCGAGGGATTCTATACCACCGAGGCACAGGCACAGGCCGTGGCCAACCGGCTCTATCAAGACGTGTTGCCTTATCACGGCAGATGGGACTACGGCTGGTATACCCAAGACAACAACACCGACAATCAGATATCACTCTCGCCCGACAACAAGTTTGGCACCGGACTGTGGAAGACCTCCAACACCAATGACAACTGGAATTGGAACGATGTGAGAAATGTCAACTACCAGCTCAACGCGTTGCTCACCAAGTACAAGGCCGGACTGATCAGCGGTCAGGACGCCACCGTACGCCAGTATATCGGCGAGGTTTATTTCATGCGTGCCTACGCCTATTTTGAACTGTTGCAGAAGTTTGGCGACCTGCCCATCATCACCGAGGCGCTCCCCGATAACGAAGCCATCCTCGTGGCAGCCTCCAAGCGCCGTCCGCGCAATGAGGTTTCAAGGTTTATCATCAATACGCTCGATAGCGCCATCACATTCCTCAAGGAAGACTTCGACTCGAAACATCTGCGTGTATCGACCGACGCCGCCCGACTCCTAAAATCGCGTGTCGCCCTGTATGAAGGCTCGTGGCTGACCAATTTCAAGGGAACGCCCTTTGTGCCGCTCGGCAACGGGTGGCCCGGCGCAGCCAAAGACTATAACAAAGACTATCAGTATCCATCGGGCTCGATAGACAATGAGGCCAAATATTTCTTCGAGACCGCCGTGGCCGCGGCGCAGGAGGTGGCCGAGAAATACAAAGGCCGGCTGGTGACCAACACGGGCAAGATCCCACAGTCGCTCACCGACCCCGAGAATCCATACTTCAACATCTGGGGCACCACCGATATGTCGGCCACACCCGAAGTGTTGTTATGGAGGCAATACAGCCGCTCGTTGGGCGTGAGCAACAACGTGGAGGTGGCCGTGCAGGCCGGTAACATCGGCACAGGATTCACACGGTCGCTCATCGAGAGCTATCTCATGAAAGACGGCAAGCCCATCTACGCCTCCGACTATGCCTACGAGGATACCTCTTTGGCCAAGGTGGCCACCAACCGTGACCCCCGTCTCACCATCTTCCTCAAGGTTCCCGGACAGACCAACTGTTTCAAGAACATGACATCTACCGAAGACCACTTCGTGGAGTTTGAGCCGGTACCGAGAATCACCGATAAGGTGCAGACCACCGGATTCGTCACCGGCTACACCATTCGCAAGGGTGGAACGTTCGACAAGGCACTCACCGCCAACGGAGGCAGTGAGAACGCGCTGGAGGTGTTCCGTGCCACCGAGGCCCTGCTCAACTATATCGAGGCCGAGTATATGCTCACCAAGGATATCAACGCGGGCAAGATCATGGAATATTGGAAGACCGTGCGCGAGAAAGCCGGATTTGAAGGCACTGCCATAGACCCCAATATCACCATCGCCGCCACCGACATGAGCAAGGAGACGCGCGACTGGGGGGCATACACCGCCGGCGAACTGCTCACCGACAAGGTACTCTACAACATCAGGCGAGAGCGCCGCAGCGAGCTTCTTGCAGAGGGATTGCGATGGATGGACCTGCAACGTTGGCGCTCGCTCGACCAGATGATCGCCACCCCGGTACATGCCGAGGGCATCCATCTGTGGAACACCGTCATGGAAAAATGGTATACCAACCTCATCAGCGACGGTACGTCAAAGGCCAATGTGTCGTCAAAAGACCTCAGCGAATACTATCGTCCGCACGAGGTGGTGATGACCAACAACAACTTCAAGAACGGTCTCACATGGCATCTGGCCCACTATCTCGACCCGCTGCCGCTGAGACAATTCCTCCTCACGGCCGACGACCATGCCACCATAGCCAACTCGCCGCTATACCAAAATCCATACTGGCCCACCACAACCGATATGCCGGCAGAGAAATAACACGTTATACTCATAATCAACACGCAAGAATTTTCTTGCGTACCTCATACGCAATGGTCAGGACCTCACGGTCTTGGCCATTGCTTTTCATGTTGTGCATGTTTCAATATGCCACCCACTGTATGGGCAAAGAAAAAGCATTTTTTTTTACTTTCTCTTTATACGTTTGCGATCGCTACCCAATCGTGAGACAATTACATAGTAATCAGCAGACGATTACTATCCTTTCGAGTCACGATTGAATAGCAATCGCAAAGCCCCTTGTCATTCAATGCGATAAGATAGTTTTTTTACCTTGAATCAAGGGTATGGGGCAGGAATAAGGGCACCGCATATCCCATACCCCGTCAATGTGGTGTGGATAACCCGCTCGAATGTGGATAAAACTGTGGAAAACTCTATGGATAACCCTGTGGATAAATCACCACTTATCCACAGCCATAGAAGGCGACCACGGGAGATGTGGATATCCACAGGGTTTTCAAGCAGATAATCACCACTTATCCACAACTTTGTCGGATGAAAAGTTATCAACTTATCCCAAGACCGGTGTTTCACAATATTGTGGATAACTCATTTAAGACGTTGTTTGTCAAAAGAAAGATATAAGTTAAGCCTGTGTAAAACACCTTGCAAAATGTTGATAATGAAAATACCAAATNNCCGTGAGTTATCCCGTTATCCACAGCACATCATACTATTCTTATTTTCTTTTAAAAAATTAAAGAATAAAAGAAATATATAATTAGCGGGGGATAACTCACAATCGTACATGCGGCGCGGATGAGACACGTAGCCCATGCCGCAAGGCAATATTTCTAAATTTAGCGGACAGTTATATAACTAAAGTTTCCCACCC
>DBQL01000179.1:0-4142 GCA_002305235.1 Prevotella sp. UBA1395
TCGGCGAGGGCCGTCAATGTCCATCGTCCGAGATACGCCTGCACGCTGCCGCCCATGTTATACGTGGTGAGAAAATGGTTGTAATCGCTGCCCCGGTTGATAAACCGGTATACGCCACCGTAGGCGGAGAGGGTGATTTTGTCGGCGATGAGATCGTAGTCGGCATTTCCGGAGGCATACAACATATACACGCCGGGCTGTATGGTCTGCGAGTAGAGAAACCGGTTGTCGGGCGTGCGCTCATAATGCGCCATGTTGCAGTGGGGGTTTAGCTTGTAAAACAGTTCGAGCTGAGTTCGCAGCGAAGACCGGGTGTAAGAGGCGTTGACCCTGTGTTCTATCACCCTGTTGGGTGTGATCTCCGGATTTCCCACAGTCCACTCCATGCTGTTCTGCCTGATGCGTGTGTCGCTGATCATCGCCACCTGCGAGATATGTTGCGAGAGTTCATAGCTGTACGACAGCGTTAGCGCGGGAATGGGGGTGTAGGCGATGGTCGCCTTAGGCCTGAGCAGCGGGTAACGATAGCTGTATTGCCCTTGTCGATAGCACTCGCGGCTTGCCGCGAGGCCTATGGTGTAGCCGATTTTTCGCCACCTGCCCTTGCCCTCGGCAAAGAGCTGCAGGCCGTCACGGTGCATGCGGTTGGTGGCAACTGCGTGACCTGAATATCGGTTTCGGGTGAATTTCAGATGGTGGCGCATACCGGCGGTGAATGTCAGCGGCCTGAACCGGTTCTCATATACGACCTCGGAGATAAGAGAATAAGTATTTCCATTTACATCATATTGATATTCAGAATTTTCATTGTTATAGCTGAAAGTGTTTGTAGAGGTGATGGTCGCCACGACATTGGCCGTGATTGACTGGTGTTCGGACCATCGGCGGGCAAAGTACAGGTCTGCGACAGGCCTGCTCTGCAAGCTGTTTTGGCGTGTGGTGGCTGTGTAATGACTGTCACCATCGGTAATGAGACTTATTGAAAGGTAGGTAGGGGTGTGCTCGAACGCGGCCGAAAGGGTAGCCTGAAAAGTCGTGGCAGAGTCGGCAAAGAGATATTGCAGGTCTATCTTATTGTTGAAATTGAGATTTTGGTATTGATCGGTCTGCCTCGAGATGATGCGGTGTGTCTCGTCGGAGAGCAGGTAGTCGGCAGTTTCCGAATATTGCATATCTCGCGCGTCTTCATATCCGAGGTTGTAGGTCACGCCCCATTGCGAGTGCCGGCGATTCACCTTGGTATAGACCGTGTTGTCGCCCTTCCAACCGGTGAGGGCATTGGTCAGGTTGGCGCCAAGGCTGTATCCCGATGCCACGGCCTTGGTGCGGATGTCGATGACGGTGGCGATATCTTTGCCATATCTCACCCCGGGATACTCGATGAAATCGATGTTTTTCACGGTTTGCACGTCCAGCGACAGCAAATCGGCTTTAGAGGCCACCGCCCCGTTGATGCGCACCTGCACCGCTCCCGTCTTGCCCAATGCCGTTATCGTATGTGTCATTTCGTCGACGCGTATGGCAGGCAGCCCCAAACGGTTGAGCAGCGCGTAGCCGTTTGTTGCCGATTGTTTCTCCACGGCGGTCGGCACAATGGTCAGGCGGTCGCTCTTCACGATGGTTTTGGCGGCTTTCACCTCCACTTCTTTCAGTTCCACGGGTGTGTTTTCTTGCGCACGGGCACCCCATGTCACACTCCCCATGAGCACGATGATGGGCAATGGATTTTTCATGTCGTATTTTTCGGGCAAAGATAAGTCTCGCTTCACACCGGCACAAAAAAAGAGTCTGACATTTTCCTGACAATGATGGTCAGGCCTTGGTCAGACTCTTGTAAATCGTTGTTTGCAAATTGGTTAGTCCATCGGTTTGAGGCGGTAGCCTCTGCCACGGTCGGAGACGATCTGCAGATGACAATCGGTCTCGATGATGGGCTTGATACGGGCGATGAGCGCGTAGAGCGTCTCTGAGGCGTCGGGCTTTTTGGGCCACAGCGTCTCGCATATTTGCTGTTTGTCCAAGCGGTGATCGTGGGCATCGCAGAACATCTGCATCAGTCGATGCTGCATGGGTGTGAAGACGATGGGCATGTCGCGGGTGTCGGAAAAACTGTGGTTGGAGGGGTGGTAACAAAGCCTCCCCACGATCACCGCGTCGCGTCGAGCCGACCTGAGATGACGAATGGAAAATGCCATCCATAGCATTCCCAAGAGTGTGAGTGCCATCGGGAGTGACTGGTCGGAGCTGATCCAGATGGATGCCATAGAGCAATCGGCATAGCTTTGAAACTCCATCACGCGGCGGTTGCCGTGCCATGCCATCTTCTTGCTTTTCAAACCATACAGGGGTTGGTCTGTGGCGTAATAGATAAACGACCGTTCACGCAGGATGGCCGTCTTGAGATGGCTGCGGTATTCGCGGATGGTGTCGGGCGTAAGCGCGCCCTGCCGATGATTCTCCAAGGTGAGGGCAAGAGCTTGGTTCATGTCCTGCACCATGCGGGTTTTGCAAGATTGATAGGAGTGGAGGCTCGACAATGCGGCGCTGCCCCATATCAACACGAAGACAATGACGGCATGATAAGGTTTCATAGGCATGGAAAACTAAAGTGAAGGGGTGGGGAATACTCAACGTCGGGTTTGGTAATCGGCTTTGGTAAGCTCTTCCTCAAAGAGCACTTCCTTGGACTTCTCGGATACAAAGACATACCTGAAGCTGTAGCCTTGGTCCTTGAATGTCTTGCTGCCGGTGTTGTCTACCAAGTCATCGATGAGCGCGGCGCGCAGTTTGGCACGCATCTTCTTGATGGTCTCGGGGTTGTCGGCGGCACCGGAGAGCCGGTAATAATAGTTGAAGGTGTGGGTTTTGCGGTCGAAGGTAACGCTGTCGGTGCGTTGGAAATTGTTGACGGGGGTGGGACAATAGCGTTGCGTGAACTCCTTGGCCTCTTGCTCGGCCCGGTCTTCGAGTGTGGTGTGATGACAGGCAGACAATACGAGCATGGAAACGAGGGCCGCGACAGACAGGCGAATGGGGGACTTTTGTGACATTATGTTTGAAAAAATCATAGTTGATAAACGGGTGTCTTGTTGAAAACAATGGTTGCCGTGCGTGTTTGCACTAACTTTTGCAAAGTTAATAAAAAATATGATAGTTCGGCTTTTAATATCTTTTCTTTTTCGTATCTTTGCAAAAGATAGACCGTGCCGGCGAGCCATAACCGGAGTTTTGCTGCCCGTGTCGGCGCGGTCGGAGCATAGAAGAATATTACATCGAATGGAACGCATCAGAAATTTTTGCATCATCGCGCATATTGATCATGGTAAGTCTACGTTGGCCGACCGCATGTTGGAACACACCAAAACCATACAGATTACCGAAAATCAGGTTTTGGACAACATGGATCTCGAGCGTGAGCGCGGCATCACCATCAAAAGCCATGCCATCCAAATGGAGTATGCGCTCAATGGCAATACTTATCTGCTTAACCTGATTGACACCCCGGGACACGTCGACTTCAGTTACGAGGTGTCGCGAAGCATCGCGGCATGCGAGGGTGCGCTCTTGGTGGTCGACGCCACGCAGGGCGTGCAGGCGCAGACCATATCCAATCTCTACATGGCCATTGACCATGACTTGGAGATTATACCCGTGATCAACAAGATAGACATGCCCAATGCCATGCCCGACGAGGTGGAAGACGAGATCGTGGAGCTGATAGGCTGCGACCGTGAGGATATCATCAGGGCCAGCGGCAAGACGGGCGAGGGCGTGGAGGAGATTCTCCGGGCTGTCGTGGAACGTATTCCCGCCCCCGTGGGCGACCCCGAGAAACCGCTTCAGGCACTGATCTTCGACTCGATTTTCAACCCCTTTCGCGGCATCATCACCATTTGCAAGGTGGTGAACGGCACGATCAGGCAGGGCGACAAGGTGAAGTTTGTACAGACCGATATGGAGTATGATGCTGACGAGGTGGGGGTGCTCAAGATGAAAATGTCGCCCCGAAAGGAGCTGTCTACCGGCGAAGTGGGCTATATCATTTCGGGAATCAAGGAGGCTACCGAGGTGAAGGTGGGCGACACGGTGACCCATGTGGAGCGCCCTTGCGACAAGGCCATCTCGGGTTTCCAAGAGGTGAA
>DBQL01000179.1:4168-4599 GCA_002305235.1 Prevotella sp. UBA1395
GAGAAATTGCAGCTCAATGACGCGGCGTTGACCTTCATGCCGGAGTCGTCGCAGGCCTTGGGATTCGGGTTCCGATGCGGCTTTCTCGGACTGCTCCACATGGAGATTGTGCAGGAACGGCTCGGCCGCGAGTTTAACATGGAGGTCATCACGACCGTGCCCAACGTGTCTTACATGGTGCACGACAAGCTGGGCAATGTCTTCGAGGTGCACAATCCGAGCGGACTGCCCGAGGTGACCGCCATCGATTATATTGAGGAGCCGTATATCAAAGCCAATATCATCACGGCATCGGAATACTACGGGCCGATTGTCAAACTGTGTATTGACAAGCGAGGGGAACTCGTTAGTCAGCAGTATGTTTCGGGAAACAGGATAGAGCTTCACTTGATGATTCCCCTCGGAGAGATTGTGATCGACTTCTATGACAA
>DBQL01000179.1:4716-5652 GCA_002305235.1 Prevotella sp. UBA1395
GCCATCGGGGCCAAGATCATTGCCCGCGAGACGGTGAAGCAGGTGCGCAAGGACGTACTGGCCAAATGCTATGGCGGTGACGTGAGCCGCAAACGCAAGCTGCTCGAGAAACAGAAGAAAGGCAAGAAACGTATGAAGCAGATCGGCAGCGTGTCGGTGCCGCAGAACGCTTTCTTGGCCGTGCTGAAGTTAGACTAAAGCAGACACCCAACCAAAGAATATAACAAATGGATAAATTGCAAAACACAACACGTGATATTGCCCGGGAATTGGCCCGGAAGTATAGCACGATGACCCATGAAGAGCTTGACACTCTCGAGAGTGTTCTTGTGCCGAGGAAGTATGCCAAGGGCGAGATGATTCTCAGGGAAGGCCAAATCTGTGAGGATATATTCTATATTGAGAAAGGCTTGATACGCCAGTTCTACTATAAAAACGACAAAGAGCTGACAGAACACATTGGTTCCGACGGTGAGATTTTCATGTGCATCGAAAGTCTTTTCAGAGAAGAGCCTACCCACTTGCAGGTGGAGGCCCTTGAACCGTGTACGATTTACAGTCTGCCTAAGCTCAGATTGGAGCAGGTGGCATTGCATAATGTCAACATTCAGATTCTGTACCGTAAGATATTGGAGGAAAGTTTGATCATCTCGCAGATCCATGCAGACTTGGTACGCTTCGAGTCGGCACAGAATCGGTACTTGCGATTGTGCAAGATGAAACCACAGGTGGTGCTTCGTGCTCCGTTGGTTTATATCGCAAGTTATCTGCAGATGACGCCGGAAACATTGAGCAGGGTGAGGGCTTCCACGCTGTTGGGATGACCGGTGGATAATGTCGGTGCTTTTCTTTGCATACAAGGTATGACCGAATGATGACAAGTCGAAGAGATGCCGACTTGTCATCAGTGTTTTATCTCCATGTCGGCAATGAGGC
>DBQL01000188.1:0-5259 GCA_002305235.1 Prevotella sp. UBA1395
CCACCCATTTAATCTTACCATTCGGGAGATGCAGCTCGGCCGTGGTGTTAGGCGGAACGGTAACATTCCATATTATCGATTTACCTTTTCGACGCCACGAACTCGTCACCAATCCGTACGGACTGTGATGTGAGGCCTCCACGCCAAGACAGTCGGCCACGGAGAAATCGGGAGCCATGACAGTATGCTTGAATCCCGGAGCCTCATCGCTTGCGCAGATACCGCCCATCGACTCGTATGGCCACGCATCCCGCCACCGGGCTTTTGGCAGCGTGTGGCCGCCGTCCACCGGCCATCGTCGAAACCCGGTCGTGTCCAGTCGGCAAACTCCAATCTACTGTCATAGAACTCACCGTCATAGATATTGCTGTATCGCAGCGGGCCATCGGTATTCATCCTCCACGTGGTATCGGTGCGGATAGTCTCCCGATGGCCGTCGGCGTAGTCGATGATCAGGTTCAACCGCAGCCGCGGCAAACCGTAAGAGGTGCGCACGTTGGCTTGGTATTGCTGTCTCGGCGCGAAGAAATAACCGGCCGACACCACCGCGCCGATGGCGTTTCTCGCCTCGAGGAGCGACGTGACGTCATAGCTGTCATAGGCCACCGATCGCGTGAAATCGGTGGGTGCGGGTGTCAACCGGTCGGTACCCACCCGCTGACCGTTAAGAAACAGCGTGTAATAGCCCAAACCGGAAACATGCACAAAGGCACGTTTCACCTCGCCGTGGGTCCCGAACTCCTTGCGGAAATAGCGGCCGGTACATTTGCTGAACTTCGTGTTGTCATCGTGCTTACCGAGCGAGTCGGTGCCTATCCACTCTCCTGTCCAGTGTTCGTCACCCATGAGTCCGGTGCTCCATTGCTCCGGCGCGCTCCATTCCGTCGTGCCACGGTTGGTCTCTACCCTCACCTTCCAGTAATAAGTGGTGTTGGGTTGCAGTGTCTTGCCGGCGTAATCGATGTATTGCGAGCGGTCGGTAACCACCGTCCGCGAGTCCCACAAATCTCCCTCGCCCCTGTCTAACCTGTCTGAAGACGATGCCACGAGTATCCGGTACGACCGCTGCACCACCCTGTTCCTGTCGGAAACCAACTGCCATCCAAACCTCGGCAAAGGCTCGTCAAGCCCCTGCGGAGCGCGCCTTCCTTCTACGGTGAGCATGCCGAAGCCCACTTTTCCGAGAAGATTCATACTGAGTAATAACAAGAATACTGTGGCCGTCAGCCTGCCGGGCAAAAGGTGTCTCATATTGTCTATTCGTTCTTTTGACGCCGACAAAGTTAAGAAATCAACACATTGCTCACATCGAAAAAATGCTTTTTCTACTTTGATTTCTATCCTTTAGCACTATATCAGAAAGATTCCCGCGATAAAAAAGTATCTAAAATACATTCAATATTGTTTTTTTGTCTTAACTTTGCAGCACAACCTGAACAACTATCTAAAAACAAATAAGATATGAACAAACTGACTACATTGTTCCTACTGGCAACATTGCCTTGTCTCGGCGTGTCGGCACAGACAACCATTACCCGCGAACAGGCCGGCGCGATGTACACCACGACATCGCCCACCCGTGTAAGTGTGCACGACCCCTCGGTGGTATGGGATGCCAACAGCCAACAATACTATATCTTCGGGTCGCATCGTGCACAGGCAAAGTCGAAGGATTTATACCACTGGACCTTCATCTCACCGTCTATTCCTTGGGGCATTGTCAGTTCGTCAGGAGCAATTCAGCAAGCCAAAAACGAGTTTGCCTTCGACACACCACAGGTGAAAACCGTGACCAAGGGTGGCGTGAGCCTTGCCCTCCCGGCCTTCAATGCCGAAGACTGGTCGGCACTTTCGTCTGCCAACTACGACATCTCGGGCAACATGTGGGCTCCCGACATCATCTATAACAAGGCGATGGGCAAATGGTGCCAGTACCTGAGCATCAACGGCGACAACTGGGGGTCGAGCGTCATCCTGCTCACTGCCGACAAGATCGAGGGTCCATACGTCTATCAGGCCCCCGTGGTCATCTCCGGATTCAACGGCACCAATGCCAACAGCTATAAGAACACCGACCTCGAGATTGTGCTCGGCACACAGGCCTCACTGCCCTCGCGCTATGCCAAAGGCACGAGTTGGGGCACCACATGGCCCAACAACATCGACCCATGCGTGTTCTACGACGAGCAGGGCAAGCTGTGGATGACCTATGGCTCGTGGTCGGGCGGCATCTTTTGCCTTCAGCTTGACGAGAACACCGGACTGCGCGACTACGACGTGACCTATCCTCTCACGGGCAGCGGAAACAACTATTCGTCTGATCCCTACTTCGGAAAGAAGATCGCCGGCGGCTTTTATGTCTCGGGCGAGGCCTCGTATGTGAAGCACATCGGCAACTATTATTACCTTTTCATGACCTACGGCGGACTGGATTCCAAGGGCGGTTACGAGATGGAGGTGTTCCGCTCCGAAAATCCCGACGGACCATACGTGGACCCGCGCGGCGTGAGTGCCATCTTTACGGCTTACGCGAAAAACTTTGGCTTGGGCGCATCCTACCGCGGAGAGAAAATCCTTGGTGCCTACGGCGACTGGGGATTCATGACCCAAGGCACCGCGGCCGAGCTGTCGCAAGGCCACAACTCGGCCATCACCGATGCCCAAGGCCGCCATTTCGTGGTGTATCACACGCGTTTCAACGACGGCACGGAGGGACATCAGGTGCGTGTGCACCAAATGTTTGTCACGCCGAACGGATGGCTGGCAGCCGCTCCCTTCGAGTTTACCGGTGAGGAAACCACCGATGCCGACATTGTCTCGACACAGAAATTCAGTGCCGCGCAGATGACAGGGACCTATCAGATTCTCATCCACAAACAGCTCATGGACTATGCCAACAAGGAGGTGGTCAAACCGGTGAGCATCACCCTGAACGCCGATGGCACCGTGTCGGGGGCATACACCGGCTCATGGCAGTTGGAAGACGGCAAGGCTTACCTCTATATTACGGTGGCAGGACTGAAGTATCAGTGCGTGGTGGTGGAGCAAAACATGGAGCCTTACACCATCAAGGCCATCGCCTTTACCGGCGTGAACAACTATGGCACCGCGATATGGGGATATAAGATGCAAGACCAATACCGCCTGGCCTACACCGCAAACCGACTCATGCCGGTGAAAGACGGCGACCGGGTGCTCCTCGACCTCAACCTCATGGGCATCGCCACAGATGGCATCGACGCGGAATGGACCTCGTCAAACCCCGACGTAATCAGCAACACCGGTGTACTCAACGCCTCGAACATGACGGCCCCGACCATGCCCATAGACCTCACGGTGAAACTCTCCTTGGGCGAATATGTGTACCAAGATACCATCAGCGTGACGGCGGTGCGATCGGATGCCGACTACTGGACGGGCGCAAAGGCATACTATCCGTTCGACGCCACACCACTGACCAACGCTTTCAATACCTCGCAGACGGCAACCCTCAAGCAGAACGGGGCGGCCACGGCACCCGTGCTGGTGAACGATGCCACCCGGGGTAACAAGGTACTGCACACGTTCTTCGGGGCGGCAGGGCAGGAAAGCTATGTGCAGATGCCCAATCCATTGTCGGGATCGGCACTCACCGACGGTTTCAGTGTGTCGTTCATGACCAACCGCTTGGACAACAACCTGTGGGATGACCTGTTCAGTTTCTACAACACCTCGACAGGAGCGCGACTGTATATGACGGGCAACAGCTATATCGGCTATAACAGCAACACCGGCAACTGGATAGACCTGAACCATCCCTCTGCCGTGACCACCGGCAATATCGCCGTGGGACAATGGGCAATGGTAACGATGACCATCTCGCGTACGGGCGGACTGAAGCTCTATGTGAACGGAGTTGAGAAAGCGATTTCGACGGTCAACGGCAGCCAATCGGGCGCGGGCGTCACCACACTGAGCCGTTTCGACTTTGCCGAGGTGGTGAACTTCGTGAGAAACTGCCCCACGATGTTCTTGGGCTATGGGTCGTTCTGGGGGTCGAGCAATGTGTATTACGACGACCTGATGGTCTTCGACCGTGTGCTCACGGCAGATGATGTCACGGCCTTGCACGTGGCAGAGAACAGCGGTCACAACTTCACGGGCATCGACGAGGTGACCACAACAAGGAAGAGCACCGACTCATCTGTCTACAATCTCAACGGCCAGCGGGTGGGAACCTCTGTCGACGGTCTGCCACGCGGTATCTATATCAGGCAAGGTAAGAAATTCATCGTCAGATAATCCATCACAGACCATGTTACGACATTTGCTTCTCGCCCTTGCGCTAATGGCTTGCACCATCGGCACAGCACAAGACACCAACTACCCCGAGAGTCTCCGGATGAACCTCACCGAAGACGGCTCGGCATATATGGTGGGGTTTTTGGCACCGCAACCCAACGGCACAGCCGTGGTGGTGACACCGGGCGGCGGGTATAAACAGACATCATTAGACAAATACTATGCGTGGGCACCGTTCTTCAACCGGATAGGGGTATCGCTCTTCGCCGTGAAATATCGCATGCCCGAAGGCGACCGCACCAAGCCCTTAAGCGATGCCGGGCGGGCGTTGCAAATCGTTCGCGACAGTGCGTCGGCATGGCATATCTCTCCCGAGAGGATTGGAGTCATGGGTACATCGGCCGGCGGACATCTTGCCTCGACAATGGCGACGCAAGCTCCCGGGGGCATCAGGCCGGCGTTTCAGATTCTCCTCAGTCCGGTCATCACGATGGGGCGGGTAGGTGCTCACCAAGGGTCGGTGGAGCGGTTTCTCGGCAAAGATGCCGCCAACAACCGGCTGAGGGCCGACTATTCGAGCAACAAACGGGTGGACGGCAACACGCCTCCCGCGGTGATCTTTGCCAGTACCGACGACACGACGGTGCCCGTGAAGCACAACGCAATGGCCTATTATGAGGCGATGGTCACGGCGGGGCGCCCGGTGTCGATACACCTCTTCCCCGATGGCGGGCACAACGGCACGAGCTTGGTGAGCTTCCGCTATCACCGGGCGATGGAGGCGGTGATCGAGGCTTGGCTCAACGGGCTGTGGTGAGCAGGAGAAGGGGGGGGAGAGGCTGCTGCCGAGCAGCAGCCCACACAACCCCAAAAACCCGAAGCACGAAAAACTAAACCCGAAACACGAAAAACAAAAAATCGAAGCACGAAAAACAAAAGAGATAACGAAAACAAGAAAACCAAGCTGAGGAACCCAAG
>DBQL01000188.1:5374-5610 GCA_002305235.1 Prevotella sp. UBA1395
ATATGGATGAAACAGGGGTGATGATATGGATGAAACAGAGGCTATTTGGTGAGCTTCCATGTCACGCCATCCTTGGTGTCTTTGACCTCGATGCCGGCATCGGCGAGAGCGTCACGGATGCGGTCGGAGGTGGTCCAGTCTTTGGCACTCTTGGCCTGCGAACGCCAGTCGAGCACAAGGTCCATCACCTTGTCGAAGGCTTTTTCAAACGCGCCATTGTTTGACGACCGCTCGTC
>DBQL01000188.1:5736-10198 GCA_002305235.1 Prevotella sp. UBA1395
TGGCGCAAAGTCTTGACAAATGTCTCGGTATCGGCATCGCAGCCGGCTGACACCGGCACACGACCGAGGTCGGCAATGGCGGTGGTGAGCTTCTCCAATCCTTTCTCGCTCGCCTTGAGGGCATCGTCGGAGAAGTCGACCGTACTGCGGTAGTGGGCCGAGAGGATGAAGAATCGGATGGTCATGGGCGAATAGGCCTGCGTGAGACTCTCGTGCTCACCAGTGAAAAACTGTTCCAAGGTGATGAAGTTGCCCAACGACTTGCCCATCTTCTGTCCGTTGATGGTGATCATGTTGTTGTGCATCCAGTAGCGCACCATTTGGTCTCCCTGACTTGCCACGGCCTGCGCTATCTCGCATTCGTGATGTGGGAACACCAGATCCATGCCCCCACCGTGGATGTCGAAGTGGTTGCCCAAGTATTTGCGGCCCATCGCCGTACACTCGCAATGCCATCCCGGGAAGCCGTCGCCCCACGGACTGGGCCACCGCATGATGTGCTCGGGCTGTGCCTTTTTCCACAGCGCGAAGTCGGCCTGATTGCGCTTTTCGCCCACGCCGGCCAGCTCACGACTGTTGTTCACGATGTCTTTGAGGTTTCGTCCGGACAGGATGCCGTATTTGTGGGCCTTGTCGTATTTCTCCACATCGAAGTAGATAGAGCCGTTGCTCTCATAGGCAAAGCCGTTGGCAAGGATCTCCTTCACCAACTCCTCCTGCTCGATGATATGCCCGGTGGCATGTGGCTCGATGCTCGGCGGCAACACGTTGAGTGCCTCCATCGCCGCGTGGTAGCGGTTGGTATAGTGCTGCGCCACCTCCATCGGCTCCAACTGCTCCAGCCGTGCCTTCTTCGCGATCTTGTCGTCGCCCTCGTCGGCATCGTGTTCCAAATGGCCCACGTCGGTGATATTGCGCACGTAGCGCACCTTATAACCCAAGTGCTTGAGGTAACGGAAGAGCACGTCAAAGGTGATGGCCGGCCGGGCATGCCCCAGATGTGGGTCGCCATAAACCGTCGGACCGCAGACATACATGCCCACATTGGGCGCGTGACGCGGCTTGAACAATTCCTTACTTCGGGTGAGCGTATTGTAAATCAATAAATTCTGTTCCATAGTCCATCGTGGTTTTATAAATGCAAAGTTAACCATTTCTCTTGAAATATGCCATAGTTTCCCGTCGATTTGTTCCCACAAAAAACATTTGTCGGCAATGCGCCGCGCGGGGTCTCGTTACGCCGCGATAGGATAGCAATGCCGACGCTTCGCGAAAGCTATCTCATCACGACGCGAAAAGATAGTCATCGCGACGCGAAAAGATAGTCATCGAGAGCCGATTAGACAGCTTTCGCAAGAGCAATGATAAGTAGTTGATAATCAATGAAGTTATGGCTTTCGGTCGGGACAATGCCCCTTATTACAAGATTATGCGGTATTTTTATGCAAATAATGCGATAATTAATGACAGATAGCTGTTTTTAAGCGTTATTATGTAATAAATATACCGTAAAAACGTAATTACAGTGTCATCATGATAAAATATTCGCTATTCCTTTCGTGAGTAAGAAAATATTTTGTATTTTTGCCCATAGAGTTCCAAACATTATACATTTTATTACTACTATGAAGGTACATGAATATCAGGCAAAAATCTTCTTTGGCAACTATGGTGTGCCGGTAGACCGACACGTGCTGTGTCGCACTCCGGAAGAAGCCGTGGAGGCTTACCGACAGTTGGGCGTCGAGAAAGCGGTGGTCAAGGCACAAGTGCACACGGGTGGCCGTGGCAAAGCCGGTGGCGTGAAGCTCGGTGGCAGCGAATCGGAGATCAAGGCCTATGCGGAGGCTATCCTCGGCATGGACATCAAAGGGTTCACGGTAGACCGTGTGCTCGTGAGCGAGGCGGTGAGCATCGTGGCCGAATACTACGTGAGCATACTGGTAGACCGCCGTTCCAAATGCCCGATGATGATGCTCAGCCGCGCCGGTGGCATGGACATTGAGCAGGTGGCCCGAGAAATACCCGGGAAGATAGAGAAAATCATCATCGACCCACTCATAGGCATGACCGATTTTGTGGCCCGCGAGGCTGCTTTCAAGCTCTTCGACGATATGGCTCAGGTGAAACAGGCGGTGAGGATTTTCCAAAACCTGTACCGACTGTTTGTGGAGAAAGATGCCTCGCTGGTAGAGATCAACCCCTTGGTGAAGCTCGCCGACGGCACCCTGAAGGCCATCGACGCCAAGATGACCTTCGACGATAACGCCCTCTTCAGACATGCCGACGTGGCCGAGATGTTTGAACCCACCGAGGAAGAGCGCAAGGAGCGTGAGGCCAAGGACAAGGGATTCAGCTATGTGAACCTCGGAGGAACGATAGGATGTATGGTGAACGGTGCCGGACTAGCTATGGCCACGATGGACATGATCAAGCTCTACGGTGGCGAGCCGGCCAATTTCCTCGACATCGGCGGCAGCTCCAATCCTGAGAAGATTGTCGATGCCATGAAACTGCTCTTGGCCGATAAGCACGTGAACACCGTATTGATCAATATCTTTGGTGGCATCACTCGTTGCGACGACGTGGCCAAGGGTCTCATCGAGGCCTTCAGGCAGATCGACACCGATATGCCGATCGTCATCAGGCTCACCGGAACCAACGAGGCCGAGGGCCGCGCGCTGCTCCAAGGCACCCACTTCACCGTGGCCACGACAATGGCCGACGCCGGAAGGAAAGCGGTGGAACTGAGTTTAATTCAAAATTCATAATTCAAAATTCAAAATTAGAGACCAAAAAGTTTTTAGAAAAATTTCTTTGATAAATTTCTTTGAAAAGATAGGAGGCATTATGAATATAAGAATAAGGATTTGTGTACTGGAATTGAATCACAATCATAGGCAGTATATCCAAACTGTGAATGACGAATAACAAAATTCGTGATGACAATTTTTGAATTTTGAATTTTGAATTTTGAATTTTGAATTTTGAATTTTGAATTAAAAAAAATGAGCATTTTAATCAACAAAGATACCAAGGTCATCGTTCAGGGAATCACCGGACGTGACGGCAGTTTCCATGCTGCCAAGATGAAAGAATACGGCACGCGTGTGGTGGGTGGCACCTCACCGGGAAAAGCCGGACAGGAAGTGGCGGGCATACCCGTGTTCAACACCGTGAAGGATGCCGTGGCAGCCACGGGCGCCAACACCTCGATTATCTTCGTACCCGCACCCTTTGCCAAGGATGCCATGCTCGAGGCCATCGATGGCGGCGTGAAACTCGTGGTGTGTATCACAGAGGGCGTGCCCACGATGGATGCCGTGGTGTGCCAGCGCTATGCCGCCATCAAGGGCGTGCAGGTCATCGGTCCCAACTGTCCGGGACTTATCTCTCCCGAGGAGAGCATGGTGGGCATCATGCCCACCTCGGTGTTCAAGCAGGGTCATACCGGACTCATCAGCCGCAGCGGAACACTCACATACGAGGTGGTGGCCAGCCTCACGGCTGCCGGGCTCGGACTGTCTACTGCCGTGGGCGTGGGTGGCGACCCGGTGGTGGGACTCTATTTTGAAGACCTGCTCCAGATGTTCCAAGACGACCCCGATACCGATTCCATCGCCCTCATCGGCGAGATCGGGGGTGATGCCGAGGAACGGGCAGCACAGTATATCAAAGACCATGTCACCAAACCGGTGGCCGTGTTCATCTCCGGCCGGCAGGCTCCTCCGGGCAAACAGATGGGGCATGCGGGGGCCATCATCTCCGGGGGTAGCGGAACGGCAGCGGGCAAGGTGGCGGCCTTCGAGGCCGTGGGCGTGCCTGTGGCTGACGAGACACGCCTCATACCCGAACTGCTGAAACAGCAACTGGGAAAATAAAAAATTGAAGGAAACAAAAAAGGAAAACCGTTCGGGTTTTCCTTTTTTTATTGGGCAGAGAGCATTTGCCGCTTGGCAAACTCCCAAATGACAATACCGGCCGTGACACTGACGTTCAACGAATGTTTGGTTCCAAACTGCGGAATCTCCAAACAGCCATCGCTCATGTCGACCACGCGCTGCTTCACGCCCTTGACTTCATTGCCGAAGATCACGGCACAGGGTTGCCGAGTTGCCGGACCACTGAGTTGTTGAGATGCCGGACTGCCGAACTGTGCGTCAGCCCATTTTGAATTTTGAATTTTGAATTTTGAATTGAACAACTCTTGCAACTTCGTAGACCCTTCCACCTGCTCGATGGCATAGACATAATAGCCGCGCGATTGAAGCTCGCGCACGGCATCTTCGGTGTTTTCAAAATAGCGCCAGTCTACGGAATCCTCACCGCCGAGGGCGGTCTTGTGAATCTCAGGGTGTGGCGGTGTGGCCGTGATGCCACAGAGATAGACCGCCTCCACACGGAAAGCATCGGCCGTGCGAAACACGGAACCCACGTTATAGAGACTCCTCACATCGTCGAG
>DBQL01000089.1 GCA_002305235.1 Prevotella sp. UBA1395
CCGCACGCAGACCGGCGAGATCTCTGTACACGCCCATGAACTTACCATTCTGGGCAAAAGCCTCAAGCCGCTGCCCATCGTGAAGTATAAAGACGGCGAGGCTTTCGACAAGTTTGACGACCCCGAGCTGCGCGCCCGCCAGCGATACGTAGACCTTGTGGTCAACGACGGCGTGAAAGATACGTTCCTCAAGCGCGCCACCGTGCTGCGCACCATGCGCCGGTTCTTCGACGATGCCGGATATACCGAGGTGGAAACGCCCACCCTGCAGAGCATTCCCGGAGGGGCCAGCGCACGCCCGTTCATCACCCATTTCAATGCGCTCAACATCGACATGTATATGCGCATCGCCACCGAACTCTATCTCAAGCGACTCATCGTGGGTGGCTTTGAGGGTGTGTATGAGATCGGGAAAAACTTCCGCAACGAGGGTATGGACCGCTTCCACAACCCCGAGTTCACCTGCCTCGAGCTGTATGTGCAATATAAGGACTACAACTGGATGATGTCGTTCACCGAGCAACTGCTCGAGACCATCTGCATGGCCGTGAACGGCACGACCGAGGTGAAGAACGGAGACAACGTCATTTCGTTCAAGGCTCCGTTCCGCCGGCTTCCCATCCTCGACGCCATCAAGGAGAAAACCGGATTCGACCTCTACGGCAAGAGCGAGGAGGAAATCTACAAGATTGCCACCGAGGAACTGAAGATGGATACCGTCGACGAGACCTTCGGCAAGGGCAAGCTCATCGACGAGATCTTTGGCGAATACTGCGAGGGCACGTATATCCAGCCCACATTCATCATCGACTACCCCGTGGAGATGTCGCCCCTCACCAAAATGCACCGTTCGAAACCCGGCCTTACCGAGCGCTTCGAGCTGATGGTGAACGGCAAGGAGCTGGCCAACGCCTATTCGGAGCTGAACGACCCCATCGATCAGGAGCAGCGATTTGTAGACCAGATGAAGCTGGCCGACAAGGGCGACGACGAGGCCATGCTCATAGACCAAGACTTCTTGCGTGCCCTGCAATACGGAATGCCGCCTACCAGCGGTATCGGCATAGGCATAGACCGACTCGTGATGCTCATGACCGGACAGCCCAACATACAAGAGGTGATGCTCTTCCCGCAGCTCAAGCCCGAGAAGAAGATGCCGCAGAGCACCGTTGCCGAATGGGCAGAGCTGGGCGTGGCAGAAGACTGGGTGTACGTGCTGCGCAAGGCGGGATTCAACTTGATCACGGACATCAAGGACGAGAAGCCGCAAGGACTGCAACAGAAACTGGGCGAGATTGTCAAAAAATACAAGTTAGACTACGAGAAGCCTTCGGTAGACGACTTCGCCCAATGGATTGAGAAGGCCAACCAACAGTAAAAAAGTAAAAAAGTAAAAAGGCAAAACACGGGGGCAAATGCCCGAATCGGGCTCCGGCGCATGCCATCGGGCTGCACGGCAACAGTGTCACACGGGTGCCTTTGCCTTTTACCCTTTTACCTCTATATATATGTTCAACGTAGGTAAGACAGCAATCATCGGAGGAGGCTCATGGGCTACGGCCATCGCCAAGATCGTGGTGAACCACACTCACCACATAGGCTGGTACATGAGGCGTGATGACCGTATCGAGGATTTCAAGCGATTGGGGCATAACCCGGCTTATCTCACCTCGGCACAGTTTGATGTGGACGAGATATTCTTCTCTTCAAACATCAACGAGATATGCAAAGCCTACGACACGCTGGTGTTTGTCACCCCCTCACCTTATCTCAAAAGCCACCTCAAGAAGCTCAAGACAAGCCTCGCCGATAAGTTTATCGTGACGGCCATCAAGGGTGTCGTGCCCGAGGAAAACCTCATCTGCTCGGAGTATTTCCATCAGATGTATGACGTGCCTTACGAGAATCTGTCGTGCATCGGCGGGCCGTCGCATGCCGAGGAGGTGGCCCTCGACCGGCTGAGCTATCTCACCGTGGCGTGCAAAGACCTCGAAAAAGCCAAAGCTTTCACCGATATCCTCGCATCAGACGTGATCAAGACCAAGGTGTCGTCTGACGTGGTGGGCATAGAATATTCATCGGTGCTCAAGAATGTGTATGCCATTGCCGCCGGCATCTGCAACGGATTGAAGTATGGCGACAATTTCCAAGCCGTGCTCATGAGCAATGCCGTGCAGGAAACCAGCCGTTTCCTCGATACCGTTTATCCCATCGAGCGGTCGATATACGACAGCGTTTATCTCGGGGACATACTGGTCACAGGCTACTCCAACTTCTCGAGGAACCGCACCTTCGGTACGATGATCGGTAAGGGTTACAGCGTGAAGACGGCGCAGATAGAGATGGAAATGGTGGCCGAGGGATATTTTGGCACCAAGTGCATGAAAGAGATCAACAGGCACCTGCATGTCAACATGCCTATCCTCGACGCCGTGTACAACATCCTCTACGAGCGCATCAACCCGCAACGCGAGATCAAACTCCTCACCGACTCGTTCAGATGACAGATGAACCAAGGGGAGCCGACAGGCGCGAGAGGGGCTAAAGGCTACACCGAAAGTATCGGGAGATGGGCAATGGACAATTCAGATCAGACAGCAAAAGCAATTTATCTATAACCATTTTAAGTAGATGGGAGTGCCGGGAACGAAGGCGCGCCGTGAGCAGAAAGCATCGCCTTTCGATCATCAACGTTCTTTTGAACCTCGACTCCTCAACAAAAACAATGAAAAATATTACATTAGACACATCGAAAGCCCTCCAGTTTCTCGCAGCAGGAACCGTTGAAGGCTATGAGTCAAAGGTGAAAGCCGCTCAGGAAGCATTGGAGAACGGCACATGTGAGGGTAACGATTTTCTCGGATGGCTGCACCTGCCGACAGAGATTACCAATGAGTTCTTGGGCGAAGTACAGGCCGTGGCCAACACGCTTCGTGAGAAATGCGAAGTGGTGGTGGTAGCCGGCATCGGCGGGTCGTATCTCGGTGCCCGTGCCGTAATCGAGGCTTTGGGCAACAGTTTCGCTTGGCTCATCCAAGACAAGAAGAACCCTACCATCCTCTTTGCGGGCAACAACATCGGCGAGGACTATCTCTTCGAACTCACAGAATACCTCAAAGACAAGAAGTTCGGTGTGATCAATATCTCCAAGTCGGGCACCACCACCGAGACTGCGCTCACCTTCCGTCTGCTCAAGAAGCAGTGCGAGGCACAGCGTGGCAAGGCCGAGGCCAAGGATGTCATCGTCGCTATTACCGACGCTAAGAGGGGTGCGGCACGCACCTGCGCCGACAAGGAAGGCTACAAGAGCTTCATCATCCCCGACAATGTGGGCGGACGATTCAGCGTTCTCACCCCCGTGGGACTGCTGCCCATCGCTGTTGCCGGCTTCGATATCAAGGCTTTGGTAGGCGGTGCGCAAGATATGGAGAAGGCTACGGGCGTGAATGTGCCGTTCGCAGACAACATGGCCGCACAGTATGCCGCCGTGCGTCAGGCCCTGTACACGCAGGCCGGCAAGAAGATTGAGATCATTGCCAACTACCAGCCCAAGCTACACTTCATCGCAGAATGGTGGAAACAACTCTACGGAGAGAGCGAAGGCAAGGACGGCAAGGGAATCTTCCCCGCCGCATGCGACTTCACTACCGACCTGCACTCGATGGGACAGTGGATACAAGACGGTGAGCGCAGCATCTTTGAAACCGTGATTTCGGTGGAGAATCCTAACCAAAAACTCGACTTTCCCAATGATGACGAGAACCTTGACGGCCTGAATTTCCTCGCCGGCAAGCGCGTGGACGAGGTGAACAAGATGGCCGAGCTGGGCACAAGACTGGCTCATGTGGACGGCGGCGTGCCCAACCTGCTCATCAACATGCCCGAACTGAACGAATACTATATCGGACAGCTCATCTATTTCTTCGAGATTGCCTGTGGCATCAGCGGTCTGCTGGAAGAGGTTAACCCCTTCAACCAGCCGGGTGTGGAGGCTTATAAGAAGAACATGTTCGCACTGTTGGACAAGCCCGGCTATGAGGCCGAGAGCAAAGCCATCAGAGAACGGCTCGCCGAATAAGCCCGACCACCATCACAGGCAAATGTTTCTGTTGGCGCGAAAGACCGTGCCCGATGACAGAAGCGATAGCTTTTGATGGCAGGAACGACAGTTCCCGCGCCACGAAAACATGCCGGCGACGGGAATAACACGATACAATAACCGTGGGTGTAATCTCGATTACACCCACATATTTTATATTTATGAGTAGGATTTCTGATGCCGTCAAGGCGTATATAGACAGTTGGAAGGTGTCGGGCGACACCCCGGTCTCCGCCCAAGAGGTCTCTTTCGACCCGAAAGTGGTATTGTTCGACATGGACGGTGTGCTCTACGACTCCATGCCTCATCATGCCGTGGCATGGCAAGAGTCTATGGCCCGATTCGGGTTGAAGATGACCGCGGCCGACGCCTACGCCACCGAGGGGGCGCGGGGAATAGACACTATCCGGCATTTCGTGATGCAACAAAAGGGCGAGGACATCTCGCTCGATGAGGCTCAAAAGATCTATGATGTCAAGACTGAGATTTTCCACAGCATGGGTGAGGCTCCGCTATTTGAGGGAGTGATGCCTCTGATGGAGAAAATCAAGGCCTCAGGACTGCAAATCGGCATTGTCACCGGCTCCGGGCAACGCCCGCTGATTCGCCGGCTTATGAATGACTTCAGCGAATATATCGACGAGAACCACATCGTAACGGCATACGACGTGACACGCGGGAAGCCTCATCCGGACCCTTATCTCATGGGCATGCGCAAGGCTCACCTATCTCATCCGTGGCAGGCAATGGTCGTAGAGAATGCCCCTCTCGGCGTGAAGGCCGGCGCAGCGGCACACATTTTCACGGTCGCCATCAACAGCGGACCGCTCGATGACAGCGCATTGCTCGAACAAGGGGCTGATATACTGTATCCCGCCATCACAGATTTCTCAAACGACTGGCCCCTGTTCATGGCCGAAAGACAATGACCACGGCTTCTCATCGCCACTAACCTTTATTAAGGTTCTGCAAGAATTTATAATATAAAAGATTATAACCACCGCACGTGCCTTGCGCAGAAACCACTAATTTTGCATATAATGATGAGGTCAAACTGCCTTTACACACTACTGTTGTCATCCGTTTATGCCACCGCGCAAGTACCCGACGACTCCTTACGCAAGTTTGTTGTGGCCGACATGGAGACACGAGTACCGATCCGCGATGCCATTGTCGTGACCGGTAGCGGCTACCGCGATACCACCAACTATCGTGGAATATGCTACATTCCCACCCACTTTGATACCCTAAGCGTACAAAGGCACGGCTATCTGACAGAGAGATTGCTGCCCAAGGAAATCAAAGACTCCACTTTTCTTATCCCCAACAGCAAACGAATCAGTGAGGTAACGATATGGGGCAAACAGCACAAAACGGGGATGATGAGCGGCTTGGACAGGGCCATTCAGGAAGGAATGGCCAACGACAAGTCTGCTCAGGGATCATTTAACATTGCTTTCGACTTTGCCAAGATGCTCGATAAGCGTTACCGAAAGGACATGAAACACTTGGAAAAGACCCGCGAAATCTTCCAGAAAATGGACAAACACGATGACGACCCCATCGTGAACGCCTATAAAAAAGCATTGGAAGAGAAGCGGTTGGAAGACGAACGGAAGAAGGCTTTGCAAGAAAGGGCGGAGAAAGCCAAGCAAGATGCCCTGCGCAAAATAGAGGAAAAGAAGAAGCTGACCGAAGAAAACGAGAAGGAACAAGAACCGTAAGACACCCGGATTTTACCCGGATCCCCTCCCATCAACACGCTTGATATCCGGCGTATACAGTATCAAGCGCGAAGCAAATGACGCAAAACCACCACAAACAGCATTGTCATTATACCTCAAGGGCATCATGGGCACCCCTCGTCAAAGTGCCCATGATGCCGAAATCACAATCTTTTTGGGCCAAATCAGATCACCACAGCCGTACCGCTGGCGGTCACCATGAGCATGGAATTGGCCTGACCGATGGTCTCATAATCAAGGTCTATACCCACGATGGCATTGGCACCAAGTTGCCGCGCGCGCTCCATCATCTCTTGGAGAGACGTGTCTTTGGCCTCGCGCAGCACTTTCTCGTATGCTCCGCTGCGCCCACCGATGATGTCACGGATGCCTGCAAAGAAATCCTTGAAGGCGTTGGCGCCGATAATGGTCTCACCGGTCACGATGCCTTTGTACTCCAATACGGGATGCCCCTCTATTTGAGGTGTCGTTGTTAAAATCATAATCGTTATTGTATTAAAGGTGAATCCTTGTCAAAGCGTGATCTCTGCCGACCCGAAACAACGGTGATGGTGCTCGTCATAGATCACGCAAAACTGGCCGGGAGCCACTCCGTGTATCTTCGATAATGAGTGGACGATGGCGGCATCCGGCTCCTTTTCGCTCGCCGAAGTTCCTTCAAGCAACTCGATATACCCCCGATGATACTCCGGTGTATGGCGAATCTTGAAGATGATCGGTATCCAATGGTCCGGCACTTGGCGCATATTGTCCTCAGGATAACTGTCCGGTTCGGCCGGCATCATACTCTCTCCGTCGTGCGAGAGAGCCGTCGTGAGTTTCTCGGTAAGCCAATGCAGGTCGTGAATCTTAAAGTCTTTCCGATACGCTGTCTCCGGATCGTAGCCATGACTGACATATAATATATTGTCGGCCACATTCTTCTTGATGACAAACCACGGTCCGCCTCCAAGTCCGAGACCTTTCCGTTGCCCGATGGTATGAAACCACAGGCCGCGGTGTTCGCCTATCTTCTTGCCCGTTTCGAGTTCTATCACGTCGCCCTTCTGCTCTCCGAGATACCGTCTCACATATTCATTGTAGTCGATATTCCCTAAGAAACAGATGCCCTGCGAGTCTTTACGGCGGGCATTGATGAGATGCTCTCGTTCTGCCACCTCACGCACTTCGTTCTTCACGTAGTGCCCTATGGGGAATATCGCCTTCTGCAATTGCCAGCCCTCGATTTGCGCAAGAAAGTCGGTTTGGTCTTTCACCGGATCGGGACTTGTCGTCAACCATTTCTTCCCACCTATCCACTCGGTCTGCGCATAGTGCCCCGTGGCGATGAGATCATATTGAAATCCCATCTTCTCATGGAACGCACCGAACTTAATCAGCCTATTGCACATCACGTCGGGATTGGGCGTATAGCCGGCCCGTACCTTCTCCATCGTGTAACGGGTCACCTCACTCCAGTATTCCTTATGGCAGTCGACCACCTGCAAGCGGCATCCGAACCGTGCGGCAACAGCTGTTGCCATCTCCATGTCCTCTTCCGAGGAGCAGTCCCATTCTTCCTGTTCCTCGGGACCAATCTTGATGTAAAAACAGTCGGGATGAAGTCCGAGGCGGGCGAATTCATACACCACCACCGAACTGTCCACACCTCCGGAGAGCAGCACGGCAATACGCTTGTCTTTCAGTTCATCTATATTCATGATTGCAAATTTACCGATTTTTATAATCAATGCCAAGCAAACCCACTAAAAATTAAGGCTTTTCAAGCATTCTCCACCTGTCATGGCACAGGCCGCACAACCCCTTCTCATGCGCCGTTACATCCCTGTGTTCACACGAACATGCTGTCGGCAAACCAAAAACGGGACCCTACCGTCTGACGACGATACAAGTCCCATCCATAGAAGAGAGAATAAAATAATGGAGTATATAATGAAAGGTTAATTGCCTATGATTCTCATGCTTACCGGATCGAACAGGTGATTCACCGGCCCGTGCCCCTCGCCAATGCTGACATCCGCCCCCGTCTCCAACGCTTGGCACAGGAATCCGATGCCGGCCTCCACGGCATCTACCATCGGCAAGCCCATCGCGACATGCGTGGCGATGGCCGATGACAGCGTGCAACCGGTGCCGTGGGTGTTGCGAGTGTGTATCCACGGATGCGAAAACAGCCGCCACCGCATCGTGCCCTCATCGTCGAGCCAATAGAGCCAATCCTCCACGACATTGTCTGCCGGACAGTGTCCGCCCTTGATAAGCACCGCCCCGCAACCCATATCGAGCATATCGCGCGCCGCGGCATCACGTCTTTCGGGAGTGTCCAAGGCATATCCCGCGATCCGTTCGGCCTCCGGCACATTGGGCGTGAGCAGTGCAGCCTTGGGGATGAGATGCCCGACCAAGGCGTCCACCGCCTCATCGTCGGTGAGTCGGCTGCCCGATGTGGCCACCATCACAGGGTCTACAACCACCGGAACAGCCGGAAACGCCGCAAGACGCGATGCTATTCGCAACAGCGTCTCACGGTTTCCCACCATGCCGATCTTGACACATCGGGGCATGAGGTCGGTCATCACGGCGTCGACCTGAGCCTCCACCACGTCGGCAGGAACCACCGAGATGGCCCACACACCCATCGTGTTTTGGGCCGTGACCGCCGCCACCACCGTGGCGGCATAACCCCCGAGTGCCGAGATGGTCTTGATATCGGCCTGAATGCCGGCCCCGCCTCCACTGTCAGAACCGGCTATCGAGAGCACGGTCACATAGTGCCGGCTCATGAATGCTTCAGTTCGGCGATGATAAGATCGGCCACCTTCTTGCCCGACAGCAGCATACCGCCGAAGATCGGGCCCATCCGAGGCGTTCCGCCCACGGCGCTCGACGCCATGCCACACACCCACAATCCGGGATAAATCTCCTTGGTTCCCTCGACCACCTGACGCTCACCCTCGGTCACGTCCATAGACCTTTCGCCCACAACACCACCGGTCGGCGTGTTGAGCCGGGCGCCGTTCTTGCGCGCCACGGTCTTGCACACCTCACTGTCGTGGCCCGTTCCGTCGATGACACAGCGCGCCATGATGTTCAATGGGTCTACATGCATGCCCTCACGGAGCACGGGAGTCCAGTTCACCACGATGCCTCCCACACGGTCCGACTTATAGATCACGTCTTCCACCGAGTAGCAATTGAACACCGTGGCACCGGCATGCACCGCCCGATAGAGCAGTGCCGAGGTACTTTCCACCGAGTCTACGGTGTAAAGGTCGTCTTCGAACGGCTTATAATTGATGTCGAACTCGCGGATGATATCCATCGCTTCTTCCTGAATCACCACTTGGTTGAACATCATCGCGCCTCCCCACATGCCGCCTCCGGGCGACAGCTTACGATCGAACTGGGCCACGCGGAGCCCGGCCTTGGCCAGATAGTAGGCGGCAACGATTCCCGACGGACCGCCGCCCACGATGGCCACGTCGAGGTTAAGGTTTCTCTCCAGCTTGTCAAAATAGGTACTGATAATACCCTTTGATACTTGTGTCTCAATCATTTTAATAATATATATTGGTAAGGTTATCTGTATTCTTTCCGTCATCGCATGCTCCCAAGGTATGCGATATACGCGCGGCACAGAAGTCGGGACCGCACATGGAGCAGTAACGACCCTCCTGCGGATTGCCCGCGAGATAGTATTCCTTGGCCCTTTCGGGGTCGAGGGCAAGGTTGAACTGGTCTTTCCACCTGAACTCATAGCGTGCCTTCGACAGCGCATGGTCGCGCACCGTGGCCCCGGGATGCCCCTTTGCAATGTCGGCGGCATGCGCGGCAACCTTATAGGTCACCACCGCCGTGCGCACATCCTCACGGTCGGGCAGCGCGAGATGCTCCTTGGGTGTCACATAACAGAGCATGGCGGTGCCGAGCCACGCGATCTGTGCTGCCCCGATGGCACTCGTGATATGGTCGTAGCCGGGTGCGATGTCGGTCACCAACGGCCCGAGCGTATAGAATGGTGCGGCGTGGCACTTCTCGACCTGCCGCTCCATATTCTCGCCAATCTTATGCATGGGCACGTGGCCCGGGCCTTCGACAAAGACCTGCACGTCGTGTTCCCACGCCCGTTCCACCAGCAGTCCCATCGTGTCAAGCTCGGCAAACTGCGCCGCGTCGTTGGCATCGTGGATGCTTCCGGGGCGCAGTCCGTCGCCGAGCGAGATGGCCACGTCATACCGGGCACATATCTCACAGATGTCATCGAAATGGGTATAGAGGAAACTCTCTTGCCGATGGATGGCGCACCATTTGGCTATGATGCTTCCTCCGCGGCTCACCATGCCCGTGAGCCGGCCTTGCGACAGGTGCACATTGCGCAGCCGTATGCCGCAATGGATGGTGAAATAGTCGACCCCCTGCTCCGCCTGCTCGACGAGAGTCTCGCGAAACAGCTCCCACGTGAGGTTCTCCACCTTGCCGCCGGCCTTCTCCAAGGCCTGATACATGGGCACCGTTCCCACCGGCACCGGACTGTTGCGCAATATCCACTCGCGTGTCTCGGTGATATCTTTGCCCGTAGACAGGTCCATGATGGTGTCGCCACCCCATTTGCAACTCCACACCGCCTTCTCCACCTCCTCGTCTATTCCCGACGACAGCACGGAGTTGCCGATGTTGGTATTGATCTTTACGAGGAAGTCGCGACCGATGATCATGGGTTCGGCCTCGGGGTGACGGATGTTCGACGGAATCACCGCGCGCCCCGCGGCAACCTGTTGCCGCACAAACTCGGGGGTGATATGGCTCTCGATGCCCATCTCCCTGCAGTTCATGTTCTCGCGTATGGCGACATACTCCATCTCCTCGGTCACCACGCCCCGACAGGCCCAATAGCGCTGGGTATGTGCTCCGCGGCGGTCGATCCACGGTTTGCGCAGTTGGGGAAGACCGCGCGTGAGGTCGATGTCCACGTTGGGGTCGCTGTACGGACCCGATGTGTCATAGACCACCACCGACGGGTTTTCGCTCGTCGTGCGCCCGCCGTCGCTCACGGTGACGGTGGGTGTGAGACTGATACGCCGCATTCCTACCCTCAGGTCGGGGTAGATCTGTCCGGCAAGATATATTTTCTCTGAATTGGGATAAGATATTCTGATATTAGCGTTCATAGTCTGTCAATGTTTGCATGGCGTGTATGGGATTGTCGGCATGCAACACATACCCGCTCACTGCCACACCGTCTACGCCGATGTCTTGCAGCCGGGGGAGGTCAGAGGCGGTAATGCCGCCGATGGCGATGAGTGGCAGTGCGATGCCCTCGCGTCGCATCGCGCCGAGCAATCTGCGGTATCCCTCAAAGCCGAGGAGTGGCGCGAGTCGCTCCTTGGTGGCGGTAAACCGCAGCGGCCCACAGCCGATATAGTCGGCACCCTGTGCCCACAGTCGGCGTATGTCGTCGATGGTGTTGGCCGTTCCGCCGATGATGCGGCGGGGTCCGAGTCGTCGCCGGGCCTCATCCACAGGCATGTCGTCGCGCCCCAAGTGCACACCGTCGGCCCCGGTAGGCTCCACGAGGTGTACGCGGTCGTCGAGGATGAGCGTCGCCCCGT
This sequence comes from Prevotella sp. UBA1395, assembly GCA_002305235.1. Lineage (GTDB taxonomy): Bacteria > Bacteroidota > Bacteroidia > Bacteroidales > Bacteroidaceae > Prevotella. The sequence goes on from DBQL01000089.1 coordinate 11,454, forward strand.
AGCCGTCGCACAGCCGACGTGCCACGCGTGCCGTCTGCGCCATGCGGTCGTCGTCGGCATCTTTCATGCGCAATTGCACCCACCGGCATCCGCCTTCCAAGGCCATGCGGATGCCTTCTGCCTCGTCGAAGCGGTCGTTGTGATGACTGATCAGTTGTATTTGCATCATGTTCATGGTAAGGGGAGGCCCTGCTGAAAACCAAAAAACCTCTCCTAAATACGCATATTTAAGAGAGGCTCTCGCACGATAAACGCGACATATCGCAATTCCTACGGCAGCATTATCTGCTTCAGGTCATACGGGTATCATCTCAGCCCGCCGAAACCGGCGTGGCACCCCTCTTTCGGATCCTTTCCGAAGTTTATCGTCGGCAAAGTTATCGTTTTTCTTTCAAATCACGAAATAAATTTCAAAAAATCTTTTACTTTGTTACCGAGACGCCATATCGGGTGGCATCCGGACGCATGGCGTACGCCGCCGATTAGGAGATGGGCACGCAGAGGGGTTGTTGTTGGCACGCAGAGGCGCGGAGAATCAGGAGGGCTTTGGTTCGGTTTGGGAGGTTGGGCGAGATTTTTTGAGCCTGCCCGAGTAGGAGATTACGCTCGGANNCTCTGCGTCTCTGCGTGTCCCCCCACACAATCCCCTCTGCGTGCCAAAAACAACCGCTGCGCGACAAAAAAAGCCACCGACGCATACAATAAAACCATCTCTCCATGCGTAACATAAAAAAACATCTCACCGAGAAAGAAGAAACACACTCACTCCATCAAAAACCAAAACGACCCATGAGACTCATCGTTATCTCCACCCCCGAGCCGATACAACACGAGGGAGACCTCATTGCCCGCCTCCTCAGCCTCGACCTCTTCGCCCTACACCTGCGTAAGCCCCACTCCACCGTGGACGAGATGCGAAGGCTGATAGACTCCATACCCTCTGAATACCACTCTCGGATAGTGCTCCACGACCACTTCGCGCTGGCCGCGGCCTACGGGCTCAAGGGCGTGCACCTGAACCGTCGGAACCCCGTCGCGCCCCCCGGCCATCACGGTAGCCTGTCGTGCTCCACACACTCCTTGGACGAACTGGAAGCCGCACTGCCACGGGTTGACTATGCTTTTCTCAGTCCCATCTTCGACAGCATCTCCAAAACCCACTACCCCTCGGCCTTTACAACCACCGATCTGCTCGCCGCAAAAGACCGCCATCTGCTTGGCCCGCGCGTCTTCGCAATCGGAGGGGTATCGGCAGACCGGCTGGACACGGTGCGAAACCTCGGCTTTGGGGGCGCAGCCATGCTGGGCGACGTGTGGCAACACGCCGGCACAACGCGGTTTGACAGTTACCTCGACCACCTGCAACAATGGACGGAGGAACGCTGATTTGTCAAAATCATTCATCAAAATAAATCTCTCCGAAACATGCACGACCCACGCTAAAACGGCGTGCGGCAACGAGAAGTTGTGCCTTCGAGACATGAAAAACGGCGTTTTTCATGCCCCCGATACGCTTTTCACATCCATTTGACGCTGACAAGCCGCTGCGACAAAGCCCCTATCGCGGCGCGAAAAGATAGCAATCGCGACGCGAAAGAATAGTAATCGCGAGACGAAAAGATAGCAATCGCGAAACGAGATTTTTCTTGTTTTCACAAAACGCTGATTTACAGCCACTTGAAAAACATTTGGTTTTCGCGCGTTTTTCACCCCGACGACCGACTTTTGCGACAGAAAACGCAGAATGAGGGCCTTTATCAATTTATTTCATCCAATCGAGTAGGAGGTAAACACTA
>DBQL01000170.1 GCA_002305235.1 Prevotella sp. UBA1395
CCGATGCAAAAGTGGGCGAAGATGTTGTTGAGGGTTTCCTGGGGAGTGATTTGACCACCTGTGATGTCGGCCAGTTGCTCGAGACAGATACGAAGGTCTTCGGCGATGAGGTCGCCTGAGAAATTGGCATGAAGGGCGTCAATGACACGGAGCAAGGTGGCATGGGCGTTGGTGAGAGCCTCATAATGGCGTGCTGAGGTCACGATGACGTCATTCTCAGTAATCTCGGGGATGTTGGCGGCAGAATAGATGCATTCCTCCAGTTTGTCGATGCCTACTTGCTGCTTCGCGCTGATAGCGAGCTGGGCGAAAGGTTGGAAGTCTTCGAGCTGGAGTGGGGCGTGAGAGGCTGCAGGGTGAAGGTCTATCTTGTTTTGCAGCAGGATAACCTTCTTGCCATTCGTGTGCTGACGGATTTCTTCTATCTCCTGGGCGGTGGGAGCCTCATCGGTCATCCACAACACGATGGCTGCCTCGTCCATCTTCTTGTAGGCTCTGTCTATGCCAATGCGTTCCACGGTATCCAGTGTCTGTCTGATGCCGGCCGTATCGATAAACCTGAAAGTGATGCCATGAATCTGAGTGGTGTCTTCGATGACATCACGGGTGGTGCCATGGATGTCAGAGACGATAGCCTTTTCTTCGTGGAGAAGTTGGTTGAGCAATGTGCTCTTGCCTACATTGGTTTTACCCACGATGGCCACTGGGATGCCTTGCTTGATGGCGTTTCCGGTCTCAAACGAACGGGCAAGGGCCGTCGTTTTCCGGTCGATGGTCTGGGCGAGCTTCAATAGTTCTGAGCGGTCGGCAAACTCCAGCTCTTCATGGTCAGAGAAGTCGAGCTCAAGTTCAAGCAGTGAGGTGAGTTTGAGCAGTTGGTCGCGGAGATCGGATAGTTCCGAAGAGAAATGCCCCTTGAGTTGACTCAATGCCATGCGGTGTGTGGCCTGGTTGGTGGCCGCCACGAGGTCGGCCACCGCTTCCGCCTGACTGAGGTCCATCTTGCCATTGAGATATGCGCGCTGTGTATACTCACCAGGGTTGGCTTGACGGCATCCGGCCGCAATGAGGACCTGCATGATTTCTTTAACGATAAAATGCGAGCCATGACAAGATATCTCTACCGAGTCTTCGCCGGTATAACTATGTGGGGCACGGTAGAGACTCACCATGACCTCATCGATGACCTGCCCCTCTTTGCGATGTATTTCTCCAAAGTGCAGTGTGTATCCGGAGGCATTGGCCAAGGTTTTCCCATTCTTGGGAGTAAACACCCGGTCGGTGATTTCGATGGCTTGCTGGCCAGAAAGACGGATAACGCAAATAGCCCCTCCCGCGGGAGTGGCTAATGCGCAAATGGTATTGTAGTCTTGAAGAAATGTGTTATGATCCATTTAGATGCGTTCGAGAACAAGCTTAATCAATCCATCTATTGAGTTCTTGTAACCAGTGTTGGCCTCTTTAGCCCTGCGGTTTGCAATAACCATGCAGCAAGTCAGCGCCTTGTGTCCCATAAGTTTCGCCAATCCTGCCAAGGCCGATGACTCCATCTCAAAGTTCGTGATGCGATATCCGTTGTATTTGAAAGCCTCCACCTTTGCGTTCTGGTTGGGGTCGGCCAGTGGAATGCGCAGTTCGCGTCCTTGCGGTCCGAAAAATCCGCCGCAGGCAATGGTTACGCCACGCACCATATCATTGCCCGCCACGCGCTCCAGCGTATCCTTGTCAGCATCGATGACGTAAGGCGCGCCTTTCTGCGGATTCCAGTCCATGTGTTTTATAAATGCCTCTTCAAACTCGAGGTCGCACACGTCGTTACGGCCGGCGTAGTAGTTGAGCAACCCGTCGAAGCCAATGCTTTTCTCGCTGGCAATATAAGTTCCTGTAGGCGTATATTCCTGAAGTCCGCCACAAGTGCCAATACGAACCAATGTCAATGATTTTAAGGGTGATTTAACGCGACGCGTCTTGAAATCGATGTTAGCCAATGCATCAAGTTCGTTGACCACGATGTCGATGTTGTCGCATCCGATGCCCGTGCTCAAGACAGTGATACGCTTGCCCTTGTAGGTGCCGGTGATGGTATGAAACTCGCGGCTTTCCACCTCACACTCGCGGCTGTCGAAATGTGAGGCCACCACGCTCACTCTTCCCGGATCGCCTACAAGTATGACCTTGTCAGCCAGCTGTTCGGGACGGAGATGGAGATGGAAAATCGAGCCATCGTTATTGATAATTAATTCTGATTCTGCAAAATACGTGTTCATATTATATGGATTTAATGATTGAAAGCCAATGAAAATCAAGACCGACTTCTGAGCAAGTCGGTCTCGCAGGAGAACTCTACTGCTTCTCGGCACGTCGGATCTTCTTTTCAAGCATCTTGTAGTCAGCACGTTGCCTAAGAAGGTCTTTCTCCTGTCGCAAGATTTTTGCAGTCAACTCCGAATTTCTGCCCAACTGATATTTTTTGCGATTGGCCTCCAACGAAGCCTGCGTCTGCTGGATTAACACACCCACCTGGTTGAGCTGATTGAATAATTTCCTACTTTCTGCGTTCTTGAACTGTGATAGCGATGTGATAACGGTCAGATCGTCAACAATAAAGGAGATACCTTTCACTTCCTTCTTCCCATGCTTCATCCGCATGAGCATTTCATTCCGGCGAGTGATGGCTGCGTTCCGGTCGCCAAAGGTCCATGTATCGNNACTGTCATGTGGCTGATAACGGTCAGAGACTAACCATCCCAAGGTGTCGAGGTCGTCGATGGCCAGCAGATAATCGTTTGCCGAAGAGTTGAAGGGCAGTCCATAGTTTTGCGGAGCATACCATTCGCCCTTGTCTGAATCGAAATTGGTCATGAAGATGTCACGTCCGCCCAGGCTGTTGTGCCCTGTGGCCGAAAAATAGAGCGTGACGCCATCCGAGGCCAGGAAGGGAAAGTTCTGGAATAGATAGTCATCAGTTGAGATTCCCGGAAGGCCGGCGGGAGTACTCCATTGCCCGCCGAGCAACGACTGCGAACGAAGAACCGTGGCAGCAGTATCACCCTCTGCAAAGAAACGCCTGTCACCAAACTCATTCTCATATTGCGTGAGCAACAGCATGTCGTTGCCTGCAACATGACCTCTGGCCGTGAGCATACCCGACTCAGGATTGAGGGGTACGTGCGACAGAAAATCTCGCTTGCCAACCACTATGCTATCTATAAACATGACCTTGGCTGTGGAAGGCAGCATCGATTGGAATAGTCGTTGGGCAGGCGTTTCGACCGCCGGTTTTGCAATACCCTTTGTCTTAGTATGCTTTTTCTGAGCTCCGACTGTCATGCAGCCCATAGCCAATAAACACAAAAGGATGTATTTCTGAATTTTCATAATCCTATTCTTGAACTAACAAAGATAGTTAATTTTATCCAAGGTGTGAAAGATAGCCCCGAAAATTTAGAAATATTAATAGCGACTCAATATGATAAAATTAGTCCAGTTCAGTCCATAAAAACAAAATATACGGCCGCAATGATGCATAAGAAAGCAGCCAGGTGATTCCAATGTATGGTCTCACCCTGGAAAAGCATTCCGGCAATTACAGTGAAAACGACCAAACTCACACACTCTTGTATCACCTTGAGTTGCATGAGTGAAAATGGACCGCCATTGTCTTGGAACCCAAGCCTATTGGCCGGTACCTGACAACAATACTCCAAAAAAGCAATTAGCCAACTGAAAAGTAACCATTCAATTTCGGCCG
>DBQL01000121.1:0-2723 GCA_002305235.1 Prevotella sp. UBA1395
CACGTTTTCATGCCTTGAAAACACGGTCGCGAAACGATGGCAATCGGGTGTTTTTTTCGTTGTATTTCATTCGCTTTGCGAAAGCTATCTTTTCGCGTCACGATTACTATCTAATCGTCTCGCGATTACTATCTTTTCGCGTCGCGATTAGATAGTAATCGCAAACCCATAAAAAATGAGTGGATTTCGGAAAAAGACACAATCCTTATATCTGCTTGAACTTGATGATATAAAATACTGTCAATAAGCACATTATACTTCTACTTACTCCAATGTTCATATCTCATTCGAGACGTTTGTGTCAAGATTTGTTCCGCCCCACTTTCCTACTCTTCCTCATCACACAGCCGGCGTTCCAGTTCCTCGAGACTTTTGCCCTTGGTCTCGGGCAGTACCTTGAACATGAACAGAAAACCGAGGAAGCACACCGCACTGTAAATCCAAAACGTGCCATAACTGCCAAGGGCCTCATTGAGAAGTGGGAAGGTGAAGGTGAGCGTACTGCTGCCCACCCATAGCGCAAAGGTGGCCGTGGCAACGGCAACGGCGCGTATGCGGTTGGGAAAAATCTCTGAGAGGAGCACCCATGTGCACGGACCGAGGGTCATGGCATAGCATGCGATGGCTGCCACCACCAACAACACCATGACCATTCCCGACATGTTGAAGAAGTAACAGGTGCCGAGCAGCAGGTAGATGGCGCACAGTCCGCCCGCGCCAAGCATCATCAACGCCCGGCGCCCCCAGCGGTCTACGGTATAGATGGCTACAAAGGTGAAGACGAGATTGGCTACGCCTGTCACCACGATATTGAACAACACATCGCCGATCTCATAGCCGGCCGATTGGAATATCTCTTGCGCGTAATTGAAAATGACATTCGTTCCGCACCACTGTTGGAAGAAAGCGATCACGATGCCGATGATCAGCACGCGGCGATAGCGACAGCTGAAGAGCATGCGGAAACCACCCTTGTCGCTCTCCGTGATATGGCTCTGCCTGATATCTGCCAGCGCCTCACCGGCATAGCGGCTTCCGCCGATCTTGGCAAGAATGGCCGTGGCCTGCGCCTCACGGCCCCTGAGTGCCAGCCATCGGGGACTTTCGGGTATTAACAACGATGTGATGAAAAACAGTGCAGAGGGCAACATCGCCGCCCAAAACATCCATCGCCATGCCATCTGCCCGTTCCACGAGGCAGCAATCTGCGCGCTTGTCATGCCCGAGGGAATGTCGTCGGCGATGAGCCAGTTGGTAATCTGCGCGGCAAGGATGCCGATCACGATGGTGAGCTGGTTGAGAGACACCAGCCTACCGCGGATCGAGGTGGGTGCAACTTCGGCGATATACATGGGCGAGAGGCCCGAGGCCAGTCCGATGCCCACACCGCTCACCATACGCGCGATGAGGAAAAACGTGAAATGGCGGGCCTCGCCCACCGCCCATGAGGAAACGAGGAAGATGAGAGAAGCGATGATGAGCAACTTCTTTCGGCCGAGACGGTCGGCCAGCGAGCCACACAGCATGGCACCAATCATGCAGCCAATAAGGGCCACGGTCATGGCAAGGCCTTGCATGGAGGCATTCTGCGATATGCCGAAATACAGTTCGTAGAACGGTTTGGCACCGCCAATCACCACCCAGTCGTAGCCAAAGAGCAGGCCGCCCATAGCCGAGACCATGCAAATGAAATAGACAAACTTCTTGTTTAAGGTTTCCATCAAATAGTATTGTTTACATTGTTGTAGTTTTATGATGCAAAGATAATCCAAGAATGTCATGCGTGAAATAGATGAAAGACATGAAAAAGATGGATAAAATTACGAAATAACAAATAATTTGCTAACTTTGCGCGTGATATCAAACAAATTCCCTATGCTGAAAATCGGAGAAGGATTTACCGGCGAACGCTCCATCGTATTGCCATCAATGGTCAGAAATATTGCGGAGAGTGACCCTCTGGTCTCTCGGCTTTACGTGACCGACATTGGATATTACCCTCACGCAACCTATCATTACAGGGAGCGCAAGGAGTCTGTGCCACAGTATATCCTGATCTATTGCGCCAAGGGAAGCGGGTGGTACAGCGTGCATCGACAACGCTATACCATTGGCGAGAACCAGTTTTTCATCATTCCTGCCGGCACGCCCCATCTCTACGCGTCTAACAATGACGACCCGTGGACCATCTATTGGGTACACTTCACCGGCAGCGACGCGCCACTCTTTGGCGACGATTGTCGGGAACCTCACGACATTATACCCGGTGGAGACTCACGAATCAATGACCGGAACGTGATATTCGAGGAAATTTTCCTGACCCTGTCAGACAGTTACGACATCGACAACTTGCGTTACAGCAGCATTCTGCTCTACAATTACCTGTCTACATACAAGTATCTGCACCTCTTCAGAAAATACCATAAGAAGGATGAGCGCATAGCCGACAGCAACTTGGTGAACGCCACTATCGACTATATGAGTGAGAATGTGGAGAAAAAACTCACGCTGAACCAGATGGCAGAGTATATTGGGTATTCGGTGTCGCAGTTCTCGTTTATCTTCAAGAACAACACCGGGCACTCGCCACTCAACTATTTTAATATGGTGAAAATCAAACGAGCCTGCGAGCTTCTCGAAACGACGGATATGAAAATCAATCAGGTGTGTGGCAAAATCGGGGTGGACGACAGCTACTATTTCTCCCGTCTGTTCAAGAAAAT
>DBQL01000121.1:2834-6979 GCA_002305235.1 Prevotella sp. UBA1395
AAGCGGTCAGACAAAGGTCATCAGGATGCGCCACACGGCAATGATATGACATGCCGACCCGGCGAGGACAAAGAAATGGAACACCGTGTGCATGTACTTCCGCTTGTGCAACGAATAGAACAGTGCGCCGGTGATATAAAAAACGCCCTCGGCCACAATCCATGACACCGTGGCGGCCGATACCGATTCAAGCAACGGTTTGAAGGCAACCAGCACGCATAGGCCCATGCACACATAGCATAATGTCTCGAAATTGCTGTGACTTTTCAGTTTGCGGAAAGAGAATACCGTGCCCACGATGGCACAGGTCCATACGAAAACGAACAGCGAAATGCCCCAATAGCCCTGATCGCGCAATGCCAACAGGGTGATGGGAGAATACGATCCGGCGATGTGCCAATAGATGGCAGAGTGGTCCCACTTACGCAATTGCTCCTTCCACCGGCTTCGCGGACTCATGGCATGATAACAGGTGCTCGCCACGTATGATCCGAGCATGCCCGCCAAATAGAGGATCACGCTGGCCGTTGCCCAGCCATTATGGCTTCGGAAGCACCATATCAGGAATATAATGCCAAACACTGTGCCCAAGACGATGCCCGCGGCATGCGTCCATGAGTTCCACAATTCTTCACCTCGCGTATAGGAGATGGCTTTGACTGATTGTTGCATGGGGTGATATTTAACTGTTTGCCGTATGATATAAGGATGAAGGCATCAGTAGCCCAAGTGCTCATCCACCAAAATCACCGTATGCCTTCCGGCCGGATGAGAGAGCCGCTGGATGAAAATGAAATTGCAAATGCTGTCCTCCGACTTGCAATCGTGACACACTCCGTCGGTCAGACAGGGCGTGTTGCCGTCGAATCGGGCCATGTTGATGGGTGCCGCGGTAGACCGTGCGCGCTTGATGGCCGATTCGGTATCTTGGCAAACCTTGTTCAATCCTACAATCAGAATCACCTGTTTGGGACCCCATGTGATTGCCGCCACGCGGTTTCCGTTGCCGTCTATGTTAACCAAAATACCGTCTTCGCTCATCGCATTGACACTGGCAAGATAGTAATCACACTCGAATGCCTTGCGATAGATGCGCAACTTGTCCTCCTTCGTGGTCACGTCATCACGGTCATACACCTCGTATGGGCCTTGCTTGAGCATCGTGGTGACTCCGGTCGAGCGGATAGACGATGATCCTCCCCAACTGATGGAACTTCCGTCGGGAATCAATTGTTTCACTTGCGCTCTTAATTCTTCGGCCGAACGACAAAAGTAGGCATTGTAATGACGGCGTTTGAGGTTCTTGATCAAACGCTCTGCCAAACGTTCGTTTCTTGATTTTACAGGGTCAGACATGTATCATTAAAGTTGAAAGAATACTGATTGCTATCTTGTTTGAAGATGAATGCCCATCGGCTTGGTGTGCTCCGACAACTTTCAGGGCAATGGCTATGGCGGATTCCAATGTACAGTCAATGGTCTGTTAACCGACGCGAAGCCACTCGATGAACAACGATGCAAAGGTAATACATATTGGTTATAAACCTCTTTTTTTTAGATTAAATTGTGATAAAGCGTCTTTTTCGCGCAAACAAATGCGCTTTTCAAATCTTCAATATATTTGATGACTGCATGAAATTAAGTGAAAAGATTGTAGAAAATTCAGGTTATTTTGTACTTTTGCACATCGAATTCAACTATTTTATTCTTACATAACAATGGATTTTCTCCCCAAAGACCCCGCGATTTTAGTTTCGAGCATCAATATGTTGTTAAGAGATGACGAGTTTGACACCTTGGAATCGCTATGCTATCATTTCAACGAAACGCCCGAACACATTGAGAATTACCTGAAAGCCAACGGATTTGTGTATAGTATCGCACAGCGACAATTTCGTCCCGAGGGCTTCGATGCAGCGTAATCCGAAGAGCAGTAGGACACCATCCGTCACGCACGGGGCATTCATCGTCATGCCGGCAAAGCCAAAATCGGGTTGCACGACAGCCTCTATTCCTTGCCATAACATATATATAAACATTCCACAGCATATATATAAAATGAATTCAACCGGCCGAATGCAGTGGGAAAAATCAATATGATTCTAACAATTCTCATTGTTCTTATTGACCGAAGTCATTTTTTTTGCCTTTGAAACACACATCATCGATTGTTTTTTGTAATTTTGCTCCCATTAAAAACAATTATAATTATGTGTGGAATAGTAGGATATACCGGTACCCGAAATGCGTACGACATCTTGGTCAAAGGCCTTCACCGGCTCGAATACAGAGGATATGACTCAGCCGGAGTGGCATTGATCAACGGCGAAGACACCCTTAACGTCTATAAAGCCAAGGGCAAAGTCAATGATTTGGAGTTGGCAGCATCGGGCAAAGACTGTTCCGGAACATTGGGAATAGCCCACACGCGTTGGGCCACACACGGTGAACCCTCTGTCCGCAACGCCCACCCGCATGTGTCAGAATCAAGCAATTTAGCGATCGTTCACAACGGAATCATCGAGAATTTCTCTTTGTTGCGCGATCAACTTACCGAGCGCGGGTACCATTTCCATAGCGACACCGATACCGAAGTGCTGGTACAGCTCATCGAATATGCGCAGGTGACCCACCAATGCGCATTGTCCGAAGCGGTACGGATTGCTTTAAGAAGTTGTATCGGAGCATACGCCATTGCCGTATTAGACCGTCGTGACCCATCAACCATCATCGCGGCGCGCAAGGGTTCGCCGCTGGTCATCGGTATAGGCAAGGACAATCAGGAGTTTTTTGTAGCCTCCGACGCCACCCCCATCGTGGAATACACACAGGAAGTGGTATATGTAGACGACGAGCAGATTGCCATCTGCACCCCCGGAAAACCCATCGAGATCATGGACCTGAAGAACAATCAGGTTGACGTGAATATCAAACAAATCGACATGGACTTGGATATGCTCGACAAAGGAGGCTATCCTCACTTCATGTTGAAGGAGATTTTTGACCAGCCCCATTGCCTGCACGACTGTATGAGCGGCAGGCTTTTCAACGAGGAAGTCATCCTTAGCGCAGTGAGAAACAACCGTGCCCGCCTGCTTTCTGCCACCCGATTTATCATCGTGGCCTGCGGAACGAGCTGGCATGCCGGACTTATTGCCAAGCAGCTCATCGAGCATTTCTGCAAGATTCCCGTTGAGGTGGACTACGCTTCAGAGTTCCGCTATCGCGACCCGGTGATCTATTCGACCGATGTGGTCATCGCGATCTCGCAGAGTGGAGAGACTGCCGACACCTTGGCCGCCATCCAATTGGCCAAGGAGAGTGGCGCATTCATCTTCGGAATCGTCAACGCCGTGGGGTCGAGCATTGCCCGCACCACCGACACCGGCATCTATATCCATGTGGGACCGGAGATTGGCGTGGCCTCGACCAAGGCCTTCACCGGACAGCTCACCTGCCTCACGCTGCTCACACTGGCCTTGGCCCACGCCAAGGGAACGATCGAGCACGAGGAATTTGTCTCTCTGACCCGCGAACTGCAAAGCATTCCCGGTAAGATCGAGCAGGTGCTCACCACCAACGACCAGATTCAGAAGCTGGCTCGCATCTATACGTACGCCACCAATTTCCTGTACCTCGGGCGTGGCTGGAACTATCCTGTTGCCCTTGAAGGCGCGTTGAAACTCAAGGAAATCAGCTATATTCACGCCGAGGGTTATCCTGCCGCCGAGATGAAACACGGCCCCATCGCCTTGGTGGATAACATGATGCCCGTGCTCTTTATTGCCACGCACCACGAAGGATACGAGAAGATTATCTCCAACATGCAAGAGGTAAAGGCTCGCGGCGGCCGTATCATCGCCATTGTTACCGAGGGTGACCAGCAGGTGAACAAGATTGCCGACGAGTGTATTTGCGTGCCGCAGACCTTGGCTCCATTAGCTCCGCTGCTCTCGGTCATTCCCCTTCAGCTTCTCGCCTACCACATTGCCGTGGAGAAAGGGCTGAATGTGGACATGCCGAGAAACTTGGCCAAGAGTGTCACCGTAGAATAATCATGGGTCGCCAATGAACTATTTTATCATCGTCAACGGTGTGCAGCAAGGGCCATTCACGCTCGACGAGCTGCGCATGCACAACATCGC
>DBQL01000068.1:0-1885 GCA_002305235.1 Prevotella sp. UBA1395
GCCCGGCTCGACACGCTCACGGGGATTATTGGCCAAAAGAAGGTTCATCTTCACATTGCCCATAAAGTCGCTGACGATTTCTGCGGTAGAGCCTTGCGGGATGCGAAGGTTATCGTCGACCTCGAAGACCACAATGGAACCGTTGTTGTGCTTGTAATCGTATTCGATTTCCTTCACTACGCCCACCTGATAGCCATCGGCATAGATGGGATTGGAAGCCGACAGGCCGCTGATATCGGCAAACCGGATGTAGTAAAGACTATTGTTGGAAAAGAAAGACCTGCCCTTGAGAAAGTTCAATCCAAAAAACAACAAAACCACTCCGACGATGGCGACAAGGGCAATCTTCACTTCTTTTGTTAAAAAATTCATATCTTCTTTCTTTCGTTTTACATTTTATCGATTTGCCTTGAACAGTCTGATGGCCTCGTTGACATCCATTTTCTTGCCGTCTTTGAAGGCAATGATGAAACATTCGGGGAACTTATCAAGTATCTGCTTGCGCAAACGATAGATCTCGTTATAATTATTGCTGCTGCCGAAGGTGTACTTCTTATATCCATTATCCTCAAAGAAGTCGCAGCCTTCCAATCCCTTGAAGCGACGGTCGCCATCTTTCAACTGCCCCGACGACGTGAAGATCTGAATCTTGAACACGGGTTTTGATTGGTCTAAAACCGCCGCAGGGGCCTTGGCAATCTCTTTCTTGACCTCCTTGGTGGATGTCTTGGTGCTTGGCTCAGACTTTGTGGCTGCCTTGGCAACAGATTCTTGTTGGCGCGCAGCCGGTGTACTCGTCTGCTTGGGCGGCGTGACCGGCACTACCTCGCCCGACTTGTCTGACCCGCTGTCACGATAAGGTATCGCGACATTGTCATCGTATTTGTTCTTATAAAGAATGAAAGCATTGTAAATGCCTTTGGAAAACAGGTCTAAAGCCTCATCGGTATTGAGAAATTCCTCCTCGTCCGGGGTTGAGATGAAGCCCAGTTCCAACAATGTGGCCGGCATGGAGGTCAATCGTAAAACGGCGAGATTGTTTTGGTGGGAGCCTCCGTCCTGACGGCCGGTGGCCCTGCAAACCTCACGTTGCATCAGTCGAGACAGCTCCACGCTGCGCTCACGGTTCTTGTCGGCGATAAACTCGAACATGATATCACTCTCTGCCGAGTTAGCCTCGAAACCCTTATAAACGGTCTTATAGTCTTTCTCGAGATAGATTACCGAGTTTTCTCGCTTGGCCACATCAAGGTTCTCGCGTATGCCTGCCTCACCGGTGGTCTCGCCCCGGCCTAAACTATAAGATTGGAATCCGCGCGCGGTACGTATGCCGTCGAGCGCATTGATATGAATGGAAATAAACAAGTCGGCTTTGTTGCGGTTGGCAATTTCAGCCCGGTCACGCAACGTGAGATACTCGTCAGTCTTTCGCGTATAGATCACCTTGACATCAGGACAATTGCGCTCGACCATCTTACCAAAGCCCAACGCATATTTCAGCGTCAAATCCTTTTCCTTGGAAAAAGCCCCCGGAGCACCATGATCTCTGCCACCATGCCCCGCATCGATGACAAGCGTGAACCGGTTGGCACCGCATACGACGGTCATTACCCCAAACATCAAGGCTACAAGTGAGAATAAAAATCTATTTCGCATACCTGAACAAATATCTTGCAAAAATAATAAAAAATTAAACGAAAACCATATCAGGGCTTTCAGTTTTATCATTTATTAAATGTAAACGTACCCCCGCACCCTTACAGTCGGCACCCATTGGCGGATTTAATTTCGTCACACTGATATCCAGCGACTTGATAGTTGCCCAATGATCCATAAGCGCACGACCTATACGGCCGGCCACATGCTCTACCAGCCGAGACGGCTG
>DBQL01000068.1:1913-2848 GCA_002305235.1 Prevotella sp. UBA1395
GATGCTCAGGTCGACCTCATAATCATTGCCCGTCAAACGTTCCTGCGCCTCCACGCCATGAAAGGCGTGAAAGCGCAGACTACGTAGATAAATATAACTGTCGGTAAGCATAGACATCATCCACATCGGCTGGCACCGCAGTTTGTGCAGATGAGGCAGCCCTCCTGATAAACCAATGTTTCCTGACCGCAGACAGGACATTTCTGCCCGTTGGCACGCGTTCCGTCGATGATATACTTCTTCAAGGCTCGCTCGACACCGATTTTCCATGTGTTGATGCTCTCATCCTTCAGTTGGAGAGAACCCACGAGCTTGATCACATGATCGATGGGCATGCGATACCTCAGTACGCCGGAGATGAGCTTGGCATAGTTCCAATACTCGGGATTGAATTTCTCACTCAGTCCCTCGACTGTGGTCTTGTAGCCACGCTTGTTCTCAAACTGGAAGTCGTAACGATGGGAACCGTCCTCATTGGTCTGCTTGATAATCTTACCCTTAACCACTGTCTTGGGCAGCACGATGCCCTCGTCGTCATCTTGCAAACCGGTGAAGATTTCGTAAGGATAGCCGTCGAGCAATCCCACAAAGGCCACCCACTTGTCCTTGTTGTTCTGGAAGCGCACCACATCACAATCGAGGACCTTGGGGCGTATTTCCTGAACCAACGGATGATTCAATGCCGGGACGGTGATAGGCTCGGGAGTTTCATGATGCTCCTCTTTCTTCTTGTCTTTCTTGGACACAGAGATCATCACACCCGAACGACTGCCGTCGCGGTAGATGGTACAGCCTTTGCAACCCGAGCGCCATGCCTCGACATAGAGCTTGTTCACCAAAGCCTCGTCGACATTATTGGGAAGGTTCACCGTGACAGAGATACTGTGGTCTACCCACTTCTGTATAGCTCCTTGCATGCGCACCTTCATCAGCCA
>DBQL01000068.1:2985-3669 GCA_002305235.1 Prevotella sp. UBA1395
GACCTCATCCACAAAATCCACATGAACATCGGTATCATTGGGGTTTACCTTACGACGACGCTTGTAGACAGGCATGAACACCGGCTCGATGCCACTCGTGGTCTGGGTCATAAGAGACGTAGTTCCTGTGGGTGCGATGGTGAGACAGGCAATGTTTCGACGTCCGTATTTAACCATATCTTTATACAACTCGGGGTCTGCCTCCTTCATTCGCAACATGAATGGGTTGTCGGCCTCGCGCTTGGCATCATACACCTCGAAGGCACCGCGCTCCTTAGCCATCGTCACCGAAGAGCGATAAGCGTTCAAAGCCAAGGTCTTATGCACCTCGACAGAGAAATCGGTGGCCGCTTGCGTGCCATAGCGCAATCCCATCGCGGCTATCATGTCGCCCTCGGCCGTGATTCCTACGCCGGTACGACGACCCATTCCGCTCTTGCGTTTGATCTTTTCCCACAGGTGATACTCTGTATTCTTGACCTCCTCGCTCTGCGGGTCTACGCCAATCTTCTCCATGATGAGGTCGATCTTCTCCATCTCAAGGTCGACAATATCATCCATGATGCGCTGCGCCAACTGCACATGCGTCTTGAACTTCTCAAAATCGAACGAGGCATCCTTGGTAAACGGATGCTCCACATAACTGTAAAGATTGAGGCTCAACAATCGGCAACTGTCGTAAGG
>DBQL01000068.1:3679-7518 GCA_002305235.1 Prevotella sp. UBA1395
CGGATGATGGTGTCCCAAAACAGTACACCCGGCTCGGCACTCTTCCATGCGTTGTGAACGATTTTTTCCCACAGTTTGCGTGCAGAAATCTCCTTGGAAACCTTTGGTTCCTGATCGTTGATGGGGAACTGTTGGAGGTAAGGCTTGTCTTCCACGGCTGCCTGCATAAACTCATCATCGATCTTTACGCTTACATTGGCACCGGTCACCTTGCCTTCGGTCATCTTCGCGTCGATGAAAGCCTCTGAGTCGGGATGCTTGATACTCACCGACAACATCAGCGCACCACGCCGTCCGTCTTGCGCAACCTCACGCGTAGAATTGCTGTAACGCTCCATAAAGGGTACAAGTCCTGTGGACGTCAAGGCAGAATTGTTCACCGGACTGCCCTTGGGGCGGATATGACTCAAGTCGTGCCCCACCCCGCCACGACGCTTCATCAACTGCACCTGCTCCTCGTCTATCTTCATGATGGCACCGTAGCTATCGGCATCGCCATCAAGACCGATCACGAAACAGTTGCTTAATGAGGCCACCTGCTGACTGTTCCCAATGCCGGTCATCGGGCTTCCGGCGGGAACGATGTAGCGAAAATGGTCGAGCAAATCGAACACCTGCTGAGCATTTAGGGGGTTGGGGTACTTCTGCTCGATACGAGCAATCTCATTGGCCAAACGCCAATGCATGTCTTCGGGGGATTTTTCAAAGATATGGCCAAAACTATCCTTCATGGCATACTTATTGACCCATACCCTCGCTGCCAATTCGTCGCCTCCAAAATACTTCAAGGACGCTTCGAAAGACTCATCGTAAGAATAATTTGTTTGATTTTCCATTAGTTGTATAGCGTGTATCGTTTACTGCCATTAGTTTTGCAAAACTACAAAATTTATCTAATTTTCTGTCAACTTTTGCAATATATTTCTGATCAAACTTTACCTGATTAGGAAATTTTTATATCTTTGCAATCACAAAAATTATACAAAATGAAAACATTAAACAATAGAAAAACCATTCGAAAATACTCATCTTTAGAGGTTTCCAATGATTTGTTAAACCGTTTGCTTGAGCTTGCCGAACGCACCCCCACCATGGGAAATCTGCAACTCTACAGCGTTGTCGTGACAAGGAGTGCCCAAATGAAGGAGAAACTGGCACCGGCACACTTCAACCAACCTATGGTCAAGCAGGCACCGGTGGTGCTTACTTTTTGTGCCGACTTTCGCCGAACGACCGATTGGGCCAACCATCGCAAGGCACATCCCGGATATGACAACTTCTTGAGCTTTATGAATGCGGCTACCGACACCTTATTATATTGCCAAACATTTTGTAACATTGCGGAAGAGGAAGGGTTGGGCACCTGTTTTCTCGGAACTACGGTTTATATGCCGCAACTGATCATCGACACCTTGAAATTGCCATCATTGGTGTTTCCCGTGGCAACCATCACCTTGGGATGGCCCGATGAATCCCCGTCGCTTACGGATCGACTGCCATTGCAAAGTATCATCCACGAAGAAACATACCATGAATATACGTCTGAGAAAATAGACGAGTACTATCAGGAAAAAGAGTCACTGCCGGAGAATAAACATTTTATTGAAATCAACAAAACTGAGACTTTGGCCCAAATCTTCACGGATATCCGATATACCCAAAAAGATAACGAGGCAATGTCTGAGGGCTTACTCGATGCCTTAAAAGCACAGGGATTCCTGCATTAGTGTCGATTACGACACCATGAACCATTCGACAAACCAATCTTTCACACACAAATGAATCGCGAATACAAAAGAATCAACCAAGAATGGCTTGACAACAAAAGCAAGGAAGATGGCATTAATGCCCTCGGGCATGGCGTGTTTTATCAAGTATTGAAACATGGTGACCCCTCGAGCGATACTCCCTCGCCACGAAGCATCATTACCGTCCACTATACAGGATGGACTATTGACGGCAAGAAGTTTGATGGCAGTCGTGGGGAAACTCCGCCGGCCATCCGCCTGAGTGACCTTATCGACGGATGGAAGATTGCCCTTCAACAGATGCACATTGGTGATCAATGGGAAATTTATATTCCTTCAGAACTGGGTTACGGCAAGTTTTCTCAACCCGGCATCCCCGGAAACTCCACTCTGATATTCGAGATCGAGTTGCTGGCCATAGGGTAACACACTTGCATTCCAAGAAAAAGAGAATCCTCCAATGCGTTCGACAAGAACAAACATTGGAGGATTCATGATAAAAAAACTTTTCCAGCCTTGTTTGAGATTTACTCAACCACGATAGGCTTATATTTGGGTACAAGGAGTTTCATGATTGTCCAGCCCACAAGATAGGCCACCGAGCAGATACAGAAAATAATCATATATCCTGCCGGTTTTCCCTCAAAGCCCATGAATTGAAATGCTGCGCCCTGACCTTCGGCATACGTAAAGAGTGCTCCCGAGCCCTTGTTGATCAAGAATGAGCCTATACCGCCGGCCATTGCGCCAATACCGGTGATAGTGGCAATGGTCGACTTGGGAAACATATCGCCAATAGTAGAATAGAGATTGGCCGACCATGCCTGATGTCCGGCACCCAAAAGACCGATGATAATCGCCGGCCACCACGGACTGTATACGCCCATTGGCTGGGCAAGAAGACCCAATACCGGGAAACATGCAAATATCAACATGGCACGCATTCGGCCAATATAAGGATTCATGCCTTTCTTCTCGACGAAATAGGTGGGCAAGTATCCGCCTCCGATGCTCAGGATTGTCACAATGGCATAGAGCGTAAAGATCAGCATAATGGCCATTGCGGAGTCTGATGTATATCCATATTGATCGGAGAAATAGGCCGGTGCCCAGAATAGGAAGAACCACCACACGCCGTCGGTAAGCAGTTTGCCCACGATGAACGACCATGTTTGGCGAAACGTGAAACACTTGAAGAAGCCGATAACCTTTTCCTCTTCGACAGATTGGTTTACTTCAGCCTGTTGCTCCACGTTCTCTTGATCATTATCTTGCTCAATATAAAGCAACTCAGCCTTGTTCACCCGCTTGCTCTTGGCAGGTTTGTCATAGAGCCATATCCACAAAGCCATCCATACATAGCCCAATACACCAATGATGATAAATGCCATCTCCCATCCCAGTGCACGTGCGAGCAAGGGGATAGTAGCCGGTGCTGCCAAAGCGCCGATAGAGGCTCCGCTGTTGAAAATGGATGTAGCGAAAGCGCGGTCCTTCTTTGGGAAAAACTCGGCCGTAACCTTGATGGCAGCCGGGAAGTTGCCGGCCTCACCCACAGCAAGAATCATTCGGCACGAAAGGAACAGCCAAACACTCACTGTTGCAATGGCAACAGCGGCATCGCTGCCCGCCTGCACCATACGAAGAGCCTCGATAGAAGGATAGCCTTCTATCTGCATGGCCACCCATCCGCATCCGGCATGCATCACGGCACCGGTAGACCATACGCCGATGGCGATGAGAAACCCCTTCTTGGTGCCCATCCAATCGACAAATTTCCCGGCAAAAAGATTGGCCAAGGCATAGAAAATGGAAAACCAACCGGTAATTGTTCCATAGTCATTGTCGGTCCAATGAAACTCGGGAGCAATAAAATCTTTCCAAGTCAGAGATAAAACCTGACGGTCCATGTAGTTGATTGTGGTAGCCAAAAAAAGCAAACCACAGATCACCCACCTAAAACTGGACATCTTGTTTGTTTGAATAGCAGACATTTTTAAGTTATTATGAGATAGTTGATGTTTATTTCAAATCAGGAATTGGAACCACTTGCATATCTGTATAAACAAGATTCTCGCCGGCCATACCCCA
>DBQL01000068.1:7540-14538 GCA_002305235.1 Prevotella sp. UBA1395
GAGCCAGATGGGGCGTGTTTCCTGTGGTTCACCCATGACATGCAGAATCTTCTGACCCTTGGGAACCTTGTAGTACAAATAGGTCTCCATACGACGGCAATGGGTATGAGCCGGCATCGTGTTCCAAACCGATCCCTCCTTCAACTCCGTGACGCCCATCTGAAGCTGACAAGTGCGAACATTGGCCACTCCGTCAATGAGCAACTGGTGGATGACACGGTCGTTGCTTTCCTTCATGCTGCCGGCCTTGATATTGTTTGCCTCTTTCAGTGTAACCTTCTTGATGGGGAAAGAAGTATGAGCAGTGGCAGAGTTCATATAGAATTTAGCCGGCTCGGCGGCATTCTTGCTGGAAACCACGATATCTTTCGCTCCTCGACCAACATACAAGGCTTCTTGAAATCCCAAGTCATAGTTCTTGCCATCGACCGTTACCGTTCCCTCACCACCGATATTTATAATTCCAAGCTCACGGTTATCCAACAGGTTACGACCGTTGTTGCCCTTGCTGGCATCTACATAAAGCGGTGCGATAGAAACCAGCTGCAATGGTGTTGTGGTGGGCTCGGCACCACCAATCAGGAAGCGGTCATACATCGTATAGGTCCAGTTCACCTCTCCCGGCGCAAAAACCTTATCGACAAGATATTCCTTACGCAGACGATCCGTGGTGTAATGCTTGGCATCGTCCGGACCCGTGGCCCAGCGCATGTTATAGTACGTATAGGCGTTCTCGGCCTTAACCTCGTATGCCTTGAATGTTTGCTGTGCCATACCATAACCGGTAACAAGGCACAATGCGATTGTCAACAATGTCTTTTTCATTCCTATATCAGTTTTAATGAGTTGTTTATTCCTGTAAGCCCTTAATGTTCGCTGATGCTTTCTCGTCCCTGATGATGAGTCTGCGATTCCAAATCATCATAGCCAAAGTAATTATCACCAATATACCTGCACCCACATACTGAGCGTATTTGGTTGCCGCATAGATGATATATCCGAACAAAGAAGACGCGAAATCCATACTTCCGGCCTCAAAACCTTCAGGCACGTGAGCTGCCTGATCACCGGTAGCGGCATAAACGGCAGCCGCGGCTTGGGTAAAGTCGGGGGCCATGTCGGTCACAAACCATAGTCCTACCAATAAAGCCACAAAGCCAATGATATATGTACGAACCACATTACCCTTGGTGTATGGCAGCATCATGGGGAAAAGATAGAAAAGACCGGCCAACGATGCCAATGGCAAGAACTGGTTTCCGGGCAACAACACGGCAATTACAAGATAGGTTGGGATGAGCAAAAGGGTGCAAACCAATGCCGTAGGATGACCAATGACAAGGGCGGGACTCATACCGATGAACACCTTTTTGCCATTGAACTTCTTGCTCACGATCTCCTTGGTCTTGTCCGAAATAGGCATCAGGCCTTCGATAAACAGTCGGGTGATACGAGGAATCAGCTCCATTACAGCACCCATTGTCACGCCGAGGAAAAGTATTTTCTTCACTTCCAAATGGGCTACAAAACCAATCAACGACCCCACGATCACACCAAGCACCAAAGGCTCACCCAAAACACCAAACTTCTTCTTCAGTCCTTCGGCATCGATGTCGAGCTTGTTGAAACCGGGAATTTTCTCCAACACCCAGTCGATACACAACGTGAAAGGTACAAGACTCTGGCAGAACGGCTGCGGAACCGATATGCCGTCAAGACCCTCATAATATCCTTGGAACTTGTGCGCCGTGAGATCGGCCATCACCAGTGTGACAATATAGCAGATGATGGCTCCGAAATAACCCCATGCAAGGTTTTGGTCGAAAACAAAGTAAACCACCGCTCCTATGAAAGCAAAGTGCCAGTAGTTCCACAAGTCAATATTCACTGTACGCGTGGTCTTGGTGATCAACATCAGAAAGTTGATTCCCAAGCAAATGGGAATGATGAGTGCACCCACCGCCGTGTTATAAGCCACGGACGCTGCAGCCGGCCAACCCATATCGAACACATTGAGCTGAAGATGGTAAATCTGCGAAATCAGGGTTAACGGATCGCTGAAATTGGTCGTCAGCAATGCGGTTACTATACCCAAACCAACAAAACCGACACCGACATAGAGGCCGGACAGCAATGCCTTTCCAAACTTCATGCCTATGCTCAAACCGATAATGGTGAAGATGATAGGCATCATTACACTCGCTCCTAAGCTAATGATATAGCTGAATACATTTTCCATACTTTGTTTTGATAGATCGTTTTTAGAAACAATTTGGCGCAAATTTACAAAAAAATATTGTAAATCTACGCCAAATATAGTTTTTTTACTGCGACTTCTGAACTTTCGACCCGACGAAATGTCATCCTCCGCAGCGACCTGTTGGAGCATGATGATTTCAGGTAGTGAGGGTACTCACGTCAATCTCATACCACAAAATTTCATACATGGACATGATACCCCTATTGCTTTCAGGAGCTATATCTCCATTTTCAGTCTTGATAGTAGACACGTTTCACCCTATTGCTCACGCCCGTCAACACTTCGTAGGGTATCGTATCGAGAATATCGCTCAGCACAGTAACCGGCAGATTGTCTCCGAAAATCTCCACCGCATCACCTTCCTTGCATGCGATATTCGTCACATCCACCATCGCTACATCCATGCAGATATTGCCCACATATTCGGCTTTCTGACCGTTGACCAAGCAATAGCCACGCCGATTACCCAAATGACGGTCCAGTCCGTCGGCATAACCTATCGGAATGGCGGCAATGACACTGTCTCGTTCGAGTTTCCCCTTGCGACTGTAACCCACTGTTTGGTTGGCACTCACATGGCGCAACTGCAATATTGTGGTTTTGAGGGTAGAAACATTGTTGATGATTTGGTTGTTACGGCTGTTCACGCCATATAGTCCTATACCCAATCGACACATGTCAAGCTGTCGCTCGGGGAAATGCTCGATACCGGCCGAATTATCGATATGTCGCAGAATCTTATGGTCGAAAGCGGCCTGCAACTTCTTGCTACCGGCATCAAACCGTGCAAACTGCTCAGCGGAGAACGCATCAAAGTCATCGTTGTCCGACCCCACGAAATGCGAGAATACCGAGCGAGGGATGATGGCATTTTGGTTTTTCAATCGGCTGATCAACTCATCTATGTCTTGTTCCGGATCAAAGCCCAAGCGATTCATCCCCGTATCAAGTTTAATGTGTACCGGATAGCTCGTGATACCCTCCTTCTCTGCCGCCTTGACAAGTGCATCAAGCAGTCGGAACGAGTACACTTCCGGTTCCAAATCATAGTCAAACATTGTCTTGAAAGCCGACATTTCGGGGTTCATGATCATGATATTGCCCGTTATGCCGTTACCCCGGAGCATCGCCCCCTCATCGGCCACGGCCACTGCAAGATAGTCCACTCTGTGGTCTTGCAACGTCTTGGCAATCTCCACACTTCCTGCGCCGTAGGCATCTGCCTTGATCATACACACCAGTTTTGTATCGGGCCGCATGAACGAGCGATAGTAGTTCAGGTTATTGACCATCGCATTGAGATTCACCTCCAGCACGGTTTCATGCACCTTTTGCACCAGCAGTTCGGTGATTTGGTCGAAACCGAAACGACGGGCGCCCTTCAACAGAATCACCTCATCACGCAAACGGCCGAACGCATCGCTACGGATGAACTCGTCTACCGTCGCGAAACACCATTTCTCGCCAACTCCGACCACATCGCTATGCTGGCAAATTTCCGGTCCGATACCGATAAATTTCTCCACTCCACGCTTTACAGCCAAGTCGCCAACCTCACGGTAAAGCTGTGCGGGATCTTCCCCACTTTGGAAAATATCGCTCAATATCAGCGTGCGGCGGCGTCCCTTATGATCTGGCCGACGGTTCATAAAGTCGAGCGCGATGTCAAGAGAATTGAAATCAGAATTGTAGGAATCATTGATGAGCGTGCACCCATGCCGTCCTTCCTTGACCTCCAATCTCATGGCAACCGGTTCCAATTGCATCATCCGCTCGTCGAGTTGGTCGGGTTTCACGCCCAACTTCAATGCCACAACAGCAGATACAATGGAGTTGGTGATGCTTGCGTCGTCGATAAACGGGATGCTATACCAGTTCTCCTCGCCACCTTTATATATATAGGTAATGGTCGTGGCCGTAGACTTTTTCTCTATCGCCTTGACATACATGGGGGCCTTGCGGTCTTTCGTCGACCAACATAGTTTCTCTGCCTTCTCATGCAATTCGCCCACCACCCGGCTCACCACCTCGTCATCTTCCGGGTAAACAATGGTCTCGGCATCATGGAAGAGAATGGCCTTCTCCCTGCATTTGGCCTCCAACGAGGCAAAGTTTTCCTGATGGGCAGCGCCAAGATTGGTCAGCACGGCTATGGTGGGCTGGATGATATCACGCAAGGCCAGCATCTCGTGAGGCTGGCTGATACCGGCCTCGAAAATGCCCAACCGCGTGTTTTGATCCATCAGCCACACCGAGAGCGGCACTCCAATCTGCGAATTATAGCTACGCGGACTGCGTGTCACCTTCATATCGGGCGACAGCAACTGGTTCAACCACTCCTTGACCATCGTCTTCCCGTTCGATCCGGTGATTCCCACAATGGGTATGTTCAACTCATCTCGATGACGCTCGGCCAATCGCTGCAAAGCCTCTCGGGTATCGAGCACTTTCAGAAAATTGGCATCTGCGTAATCGGCGGCATAACCGGCGGGCACTGTGGAGACCACGAAATTTTTGACTCCACGACGATAAAGGTCGGGTATATAATTGTGTCCATCGTTGCGTTGCGATTTCAACGCAAAAAACAAAGTTTCCTCGGGGAAGCAAAGCGAACGACTATCGGTAAGCAAGAAGCCGATGTTGGCATCATGTTCGCCATAACGACGCGCACCTATCAAGGTGGTTACTTTCTCAATAGTATATGTCATTATTTCTACTTTTATTCTGCGTGCAAAGATAATAAAAAGTATAAGAGTGAAAAAGCAATTGCGATAAAAAGATTAGACTTTTGTCTACCGCGATTACTATTTATGGCATTGAAAAAACACGGGGGTTCAGACAATAAGACACAACCCTTGCCGTTATGACCATAAACAATTCAGCATGAAAACAAATGCGCTTCTTTTGCTTTGCTCCATGAGTCTCTCGGGGCTGCATGCCCAGTCGCCGCAAGGCACATTCTCGCTCATTCCCACCTTGGGGGCAACGCTATCCAACATCACCAACGAGTCTGTTGTTTTCGGCTCCTCGGCCACGACCGTCCCCTCTGACGGCAATACGAAACTCGGTGTCGTGGCCGGTATCGACTTGCAGTATCAAATGACGCCCGTCGTGGCGGTATCTGTCGGTGCCGCTTTCCAACAAGGCGGCTGTACTTATCACGACTCCGACCTCTCGCAAGCCGCTCCCGGCACCTATGAAGTGTATCAAAACAGCCGCACCATCATCAACTATCTTGCCGTCCCGTTGACGGCACACATCTATGTAGCCCAAGGTCTTGCTGTCAACATCGGGCTTCAACCGGCCTTCCATCTCAGCAACAAGACACGCTCAGACATCAGTAGTGTGACCATTGGCAAAGACGGAAGCTACACCTATTCGACCGACATCCGGAAGATCGACCAAGAAAACAGTTTCGTGCGTGACCTCAACATGAGCATCCCCGTGGGCATTTCCTACGAAAAAGATCATGTTGTCGTAGATGCCCGATATGTGTTTGGACTTTCCAAGATCTACAAGGAGCCTTTGGATAACAACAACCGCACCCGGGCTTTCATCCTCTCTGCGGGTTATAAATTCGACTTATTCCGGTAAAACGCCACCCCAATCCCCCACCGAAGGAATGCATCCCATACGACGGCCGACACGGTTTCGCCCGTCGTCAACGGCATAAAAAATCAGGGGCGCATCCTTTCTCGCCATAAACACATTGCAACCTCGTCATGCCTTGCCGCCTTTTTTGGACAAGACATCACACGCGTTTATGGTGAGAAAAAATATATACGGAGACAAGCCCTCCCTCGCCAGACATCTCTATTCCGGATAGCTGAGATTCTCAGGGCGTATGTTCTCCAGCACCTCGGTGAGATATTTCCGCGACTCCCATCGTGCCATCGGCAGGTCGTGAAGCAGGTAATTGCCGCAATCACGGGGTGCGGCGCCGGGAATCTCTCCCTCAAATTCGGCCATAAAACGGAAAGTACGCTTCATCAGCTCCACGATATCCTTCGACTCCAGATCACCTCTGAGCAGCAAATAGTTACCCGTAAGGCACCCCATCGGGCCCCAATAGATTACCCTGTCCTTCCATTCGGGGTCATTACGGAGATAGGTTGCAGCCAGATGTTCCATCGCATGAATGGCACCATTGTGCAAGGTCGGTTCCCGGTTGGGTTCTTTCATGCGAATGTCGAAGGTGGTAACCACTTCGCCGCCCACCTCATCCTTGCGCGAAACATATATTCCACGAAGCAGTTTCTCGTGGTTGATCGTAAATGATGGTATTTTGTTCATCGTCTGTTATTGTTTGAAAATGTTGGGAATATTGTCTTAAACGATCTCTCGCAAGAACGCTTGCGTCACCTTGAAGCTACCCTCGGCCATGCGTTCCCAGAAGTCGTAATACTGCGATGCCTGATGATCGTTGAGCGGCACATCGCTGATGATTCGGAAAGAAACAAACGGAATGTTGTAGAGATGACAGGTCTGCGCGATGGCACAACTTTCCATATCGACCGCCATCGCGTCGGGAAAACGCGTCAGAATCTCACGCATCTTCTCCTTGCTGTCCACAAACCAGTCGCCCGTCACGGTCAGTCCCCTCACGATCATCGCCCCCTCGATGGGGTGTGTGAGTTGGCGCGTCAGCTCGACAATGTCACGCGGAGACGCATAGCAGGCAGGCAGGCCCAACACTTGACCGTACTCCACCTCCGTACCGCAATATACATCGTGGTAG
>DBQL01000068.1:14645-16829 GCA_002305235.1 Prevotella sp. UBA1395
CCACATTGCATCATCACCAACTGCGTCTGCCCCATCTGCCCGATGGTGAAGTCGCGGTCATGGTGACGCTCCGTGCGCACCTTGTCAAGCAAACCTTTGAGTTGCAAGAACTCCTTGTCCATTGCAACGATAATTCCTATACGTTTCATACGGCAAAGTTACGAAAAACAAAGCATATTGAACGTTTTAACTTTTAACTTTTAACTATCTACAAAAAAATAATTACCTTTGTCGTAGTTTATTTTAACATTAAGAACAAATCATGGAAACTTTGAAGAAAAGCTTGCCTGACCTACTGGCAGTATTGCTGTTTGCAGTCATTTCCTTTGTCTATTTCATGCCCGCCGACTTAGAGGGGCGCATCCTTTTCCGCCACGATGCCTCTGCCGGCCAAGGCTTGGGGCAAGAGGCCAAAGCGTATAGGGAGCGCACCGGGGAGCGTACCCGATGGAGCAATTCCGCTTTCGGCGGCATGCCTACCTACCAAACCTCACCCTCGTACAACAGTACCGACGTGCTGAGCAAGGTCGAAACGGTATACCATCTCGGCCTCCCGGAGAACGTATGGTATGTTTTTGCCTATCTGTTGGGCTTTTATATCCTGCTCCGCGCGTTCGATTTCCGGCAATATCTTGCTGTCCTCGGGTCAGTGGTTTGGGCATTCTCAAGCTACTTCTTCATCATCATCGCCGCCGGACATATTTGGAAGGTCATGGCATTGGCCTATCTTCCACCCATGATCGCGGGCCTTGTGCTGGCCTATCGGGGTAAGTACCTATGGGGATTTATCGTCACGGCCATCTTCACCGCCTTTGAGGTGAAGGCCAATCACGTACAGATGACCTATTATTACCTGTTCATCATGATCCTCATGGTGATGGCATGGCTCGTCCAAGCCATTCGGGAGAAACAGATGGCCAACTTCTGGAAAGCCTCGGCAGTGGCCTTTGCCGGTGGCGTGATAGGCGTATGTATCAACCTTTCAAACCTCTACCACACATGGGAATATTCCCAAGAGACCATGCGTGGCAAGAGTGAGCTGGTGAAAAAGAACCAAGACAACCAGACGAACAGCGGTCTCGACAGAGACTATATCACGCAGTGGAGCTATGGCATCGGCGAGACATGGACGCTCTTGGTGCCCAACACCAAGGGTGGCGCAAGTGTTCCGATGAGTCAAAACGCCAAGGCGATGGAGAAAGCAGACCCCAACTTCATGCAGATCTATCAGCAGATAGGACAGTACTGGGGCGAGCAGCCGGGCACGAGCGGACCGGTCTATGTGGGTGCTTTCGTGCTGATGCTTTTCGTTTTGGGACTCTTTATTGTCAACAGTCCGATGAAATGGGCATTGCTTGCGGCCACCATCCTGTCCATCCTGCTGTCATGGGGGCACAACTTCATGGGCTTCACCAACTTCTTCATCGACCATATCCCCATGTATGCCAAATTCCGCACGGTGGCCTCCATCCTTGTTATCGCCGAGTTCACCATTCCCTTATTGGCGATGTTAACGCTGAAGAAGATTGTCGACGAGCCTGAGATTTTGACCAAGAAAATCAAGTTTGTCTATGCCAGTTTCGCGCTTACCGGTGGCATCGCGCTGTTGTTCTACCTTGCACCCACACTGTTCTTCTCCGATTTCATATCTTCCACGGAGAACCAGTCGCTGGCACAGATTCCCGCCGAATACCTCGCGCCACTGAAATCGAACCTCATCGAGATGCGCAAGGCCATCTTCACCGCCGACGCGCTGCGCTCGTTCGGCATCGTGCTCATCGGCACTCTTCTGCTGCTACTGTTCAAAGCCAAGAAGCTCAACGCCCGGTTCATGGTGGCAGGTATCACCATTCTCTGTCTTATCGACATGTGGCAGGTGAACAAGCGCTATCTCAACGACGGCATGTTCGTGGAGAAGAGCCTGCGCGACACACCTCAGCAGATGACCGCCACTGATCTGCAAATCCTCAAGGACAAGTCATTGGACTATCGCGTTCTCAACTTGGCCTCCAACACATTCAATGAGAACGAGACCTCCTACTACCACAAGAGCATCGGCGGCTACCATGCTGCCAAGCTGCGACGGTATCAGGAAATGATCGATGCCTATATCGCTCCCGAGATGCAGAAGATGCTTCCGGCCATCGCCCAAGCGGGCGGAGACATGACCAAGGTGAACGGCGA
>DBQL01000068.1:16966-20268 GCA_002305235.1 Prevotella sp. UBA1395
TGGCGCAGGGTTCCAACGCGATGGCCACCCTCAAGGCCTACCAACCCAACAGCTTGGTCTACGACATCAACTCCGACAAGGGCGGTGTGTTGGTATTCTCCGAGATCTATTATCCGGGCTGGACAGCCACCGTCGACGGCCGGCCCGTGGAGCTTGGACGCGTGAACTATATTCTCCGGGCCATGAACATCAAGCCCGGCAAGCACGAGGTGAAGCTGAGTTTCCACCCCGCTACCATCCGAAATACGGAATCGGTGGCATACGCCTCCTATGGCATCCTGCTTGTGATCATCGCCTTAGGACTCTTCTTCGAGTGGAAAAAGAGGAAGGAAGAGACTCTCAAGGCTGAATAACAGGGCCGCCTGTACTTGCGATAATCATTGGCACGACACCCTGTTGCCGTGCCAATGATTTTCTTTTGATAACATCTACGACTTATTACCCTTCTTATGACAACACAAAAATCAACCCTTTTCACGGCACTGCTGCTGTGTTCTTCAGCCCTCCCGGCACAGCAAACACGGCCATCATCAAGCATGTTCTTACAGCCACGGCCCGCTGCCGATGTCACCATCCCCTTCTCCATCAATGCCATCGGAAGACAACTGCCGGTGCGATGGGGGCTCGATGTGGCTTGGCTCAACGAGCAAAACATGCGCAAAGGCATCAATTTCATTGGGAAAGAAAACCTCAGCATGGCTCGCGGCAGCTTCCAGATGAACACCCCGTTGGTGGGTGATACCGCCCTCACCACGTCGCAGACAACAATACTCGCCAACCGCACAAGGGTCATCAATTTCATCGGAAGCGATGTCGACATCGTGCTCAACGCCGATCAGGGCGACGGTTCCTCGACCTATATCAACTCTTACTACTCCTCCAACAACATCGCCAATCCCGAGCGATGGGCCCGCCTTATCGATGCCACCGTGGCATGGATGCAGACCAATTACCCGCTGCATCGCATCGTGGCCGTTTCTCCTTTCAACGAGCCCGACTACGTATATTGGAACGAGGGTACGCTGGCCAACTTCAAGGAAATCGCCAAACTTCTCAAGGAGAACTATCCAAGGTTCAAGGATATCGCCATCACGGCCGGAAACACCCTCAACAATGACAATGCCTTGGCATGGTATAACGGCGTGAAACCCTACGTCACTTGGGGCAACACCCATCAGTTGGCAGGGTCGTTTGCCAACTTCGCCAACTTTTGGCAGCAGGTTGTAGCCGACGGCAACTACCCCTACGCCGACGAGCTTCACAACATCGGCGAAGCCATGATCGGTGCCAACTATGGCATGAAAGCAGGTATATGGTGGGGCTTCGACAGCAGGGCGCGTGGCGAGTTTTGCCAAATAAGCAACCACGGTTCGCAGATAGCCTACGCCGAAAACCGGCCCGCATGGAGCGTGGCCTCGGTCTATCGCAACGACGAGAACGGTGAACTGAAGGCTTTTGTGAGCGGCAGCGAGCGACAGGCCGCCAACTCTTCCTTCCTCTTTCTTTCGCCCGAGCGCGACGTTTACTTTGACGGACAGGGACCGCTGCGGGCGTTCCGCATGGACTATCCGGGCGGAACGGGTTACAGCACGGGCCAAACCAACGCCGAGAGGGTGTGTAACATCACCTATGGTGCCGACGTGGAACGCAAACAAGTGACCGCCGGACAATACAAGATCATGAACAAAGCCTCCTTGGGATTGGTCAGCGTGTACAGCAACACCAATATCGCGCAGAGCTGGTATACGGCCACCACGCTGCCCAAGAACACCGCACTGTGGGACATCGCACCGGCCGACTCGCGCATCGGCGGCGATTTCAGCTTCTACACTTTCACCAATCCGGAGACCGGACTGCATATCAACGTGCTGAACAACTCCACCTCGCCGGGGGCCGACGTCATAGCCTACAACGCCAACAATGCGAGCAACGAACAGTGGTATCTTGAGTATGCGGGCGACGGATATTATTACATCCGCAACCGCGAGACAAGCCATTACCTCACCCTGCGCAGCACGTTGCCACGCACCGGCATCAACATCGTGCAAGACGCCAAGCTCGACGGCACCGATGCCGACCGCCAACTGTGGCGCCTGCTGCCGGCCGACGCTCCCACGGAGACCACCGCACCCGATGCTCCCACTGCCGTGACGGCCACGGCCCACACCGCGAGCGTCAAACTGGCATGGACCCCTTCGACGGCTTCCGACGTGGCATCTTACACCGTATTGCGCGGCGAGGCCGACGGGACAAACTGGAACACCATTGCCCGTGGCATCACAACCAACGAGTTCACCGACAACACCTGCCGCCCTGCACACAGCTATCTGTACAAGGTGGTGGCGGTAGACTACTCGCTCAACGCCTCGCAGCCCTCCGACGAGGTGGGCGCCGCACCTCTTGCCGACAAGAATATCGTGGCAAGCTGGCAGTTTGAGGGCAGCTTCGAAGACGAGACGGCCAACATGATGGATGCCACGAGCACCACCACGCCGGCCTATCAAACCGATGCCAAAGTGGGCACGCAGGCCGTTACACTGAGTGGCAGCAACTGGTTGCAACTGCCCTACGCGGTGGCCGACATGGACGAGATAACCATTTCGCTATGGGCCAAATGGACAAACACAACGCGTACATGGACGCGTATCTTCGACTTCGGCAACGGAACCGACCAATACATGTTCCTCACGCCGAGCAACGGCAGCAACATGAGATTTGCCATCAAGAACAACGGGGCCGAACAGACGGTCGATGCCGCCACGAAACTCTCAGGGAACCTGTGGCACCACATCGCGGTGACCTTGGGAGCGGGCACGGTGACCATCTATGTTGACGGACAGGCCGTGGGCTCGTCGACCGGCATCACCATCAAGCCGAGTGACATCAGACCCGTACTCAACTACATGGGACGCAGCCAATACAATGCCGACCCGTTGTTCGCGGGTGCGCTGGACGACGTGCGCATTTACAACCACGCGCTCGATGCCACCGAAATTCAGGACATCATGAGCCGACCCACGGGCATAGAACGTGTGACGGCCGACGACAATGGTAAGAACGAGCCTGCCTTTGCCATCGACGGCAAAGCCGTGAAAACTACCGGGCGGGGCCTTGTGATTACCAAGGGCAAGAAGTTTATCCGTCGGTAATAGGAAGCGCACGCGCTCCAATCGTCCTCTTTTCGTTTGCGGCAGAACTCCCGAGGTTCTGCCGTAAACTGTTTATAGCCGGACGAACGACCCACGACAGGCCTGTCGGCAATACCGCGTCGAAAAGGCACAGACGGCATTTGCCAAGCGCAT
>DBQL01000113.1 GCA_002305235.1 Prevotella sp. UBA1395
CGCAATCGCGGCACAGGCCTCGGCATCGGCAAGAGCATGATGATGGTTGTGGAGGTCGTAGCCACAGGCCTTGGCAACGGTATGAAGCTGATAGTTCTCCAACTGTCCGCGCCCGAATGCTCGACGCGCCGCGATGAGCGTGCAGAGAAAGGGATAATCGGGATAAACCATATCGTATGCCCTGAAGACCGATTTGAGACAACTTTCGTCGAAAGCCTTGTTGTGTGCCACCA
The DNA here is from genome assembly GCA_002305235.1 of Prevotella sp. UBA1395. Lineage (GTDB taxonomy): Bacteria > Bacteroidota > Bacteroidia > Bacteroidales > Bacteroidaceae > Prevotella. Next base: position 234 of record DBQL01000113.1, read on the forward strand.
ACGGGAGATGCCTGATCTTGGGCGCGATCTCGGCCCACACCTCCGGAAACAAGGGAGCCTCGGCAGTGTCGATCCATGTCAGGCCATGAACACGTGTGGTGAAAATATCGTAGTAATTGGGTATTGGACGAATGAGGTGATAGTATGAATCGGTAATCTCACCATTCGTTACTATCACCACACCCACACTGCAAACACTCGAACGCGAACTGTTTGCAGTCTCAAAATCTATCGCTGCAAAATCGAGCATCAGCTCAATATTAGAATTTAGCCATCTTGATGGCTACGACGGCACATTCGTCTCCCTTGTTGCCCAAACGTCCGCCGCTACGGTCTTTGGCCTGCTGCAAGTCGTTGGTAGTGAGCAATCCGAACACCACCGGGATGTTTTGAGAGGCATTCAAATGGGCGATTCCCTCTGTGACTCCCTCACAAATGTAGTCAAAATGAGGTGTCTCGCCCCTGATAACACAACCAAGAATGATGATGGCATCGAAGCCATCGTTCTTGCACATCTGCTGCGCGCCATAGACAAGTTCGAAACTTCCGGGCACAGTCTTGACATGAATGTTCTCGGGAATGGTGCCATGCTTTTCCAAGGTACTGACGGTTCCTTGAAGCAGTGCACCGGTAATCTCCGGGTTCCACTCTGACACCACGATGCCAAAACACATGTTACTTGCGTCGGGCACCTTGTCAAAATCGTAGTCGGAGAGATTATGGAGTGCTGTGGCCATATTTATTTGGTTACTCTTTCAATATACTTGTCAATCTCGTTGCTTTGCACCAGTGGCGAGTTGACATACTTGGTCTTGATGTCTTGATAGATCTTCAAGGCCTCGTCCTGCTTGTTCTGCGACTCGAGCAAGACGCCGGCTTGCAACAAGAATGTGGGCGAAAGACTGTAATTCACGCCGTCTTTGGCCTTGCTGTCGGCCTTGTCGGCAGCCTCTTTCAGCTTGCTGATGGCCTTATCTGTCTGTCCCACATGAGCATAGGCATTACCTAAAGCCTGAATGGCGGCGGGGCTGACCATCGCGTCTCCCGCAGGCGAGTAGTCTTCGAGATACTTCACGGCATCCTGCCATTTACCCAGATTGGCATAACTCAAACCGGCATACAGATTGGCCAAATTGCCGGCATCTGTGCTGCTATAGTCGCTGGCAATCTTAACAAAGCCCGTATAGCCGACGCCGTCACCATTGAGAGCCTTGTCAAACTGCTCGCTGTTGAAGTATTCCTGACCGCGTGCAAGGGCTGTGCTGGCCTTCACCTCGCGCGGCGCGCTGACGAACATCTTGTAACAGAAGAATCCCGCAATAGCCAATATGACTACAGCGACGGCGATGAGAATAGCTTTTCCGTTGTTTGAGAAGTAAACTTCCGACTTTGTGGCAGCTTCATAGGTTGCCTGATTGTTTTTGTTTGCCATTATTTTTGTTGTTTTATTATTTGCGATATTTTGCGACAAAATTAACAATTTTCTCTCATATATTGAAATTTATAGGCTTCTTTTTTCTTTTTTGAATTGTAAATCAAGTAACTTTGCACAACTCAGAGCAAATAAAATGATATTACAGAAGATTTCCATCATCAATTATAAGAATATCCATACGGCCAAACTCGATTTCTCTTCCAAAATCAATTGTCTGATAGGGAATAACGGCGAAGGCAAGACCAATCTCTTGGACGCGGTGTATTACTTGTCGTTTTGTCACAGCAGCTTTACGAATATTGACAGTCAGGTGATGTCTCACGGGCAGGATTTCTTTGTTATCGAAGGCGACTATGCCACAGAAAACGGCGAAATCGAGAATATATATGTCGGCATGAAGAGGGGAAAGGCCAAGCATTTCCGACGCAACAAAAAAGATTATCGCAAATTTTCACAGCACATCGGACTCATTCCGCTTATCTTTGTGTCGCCCTCTGACAGCATCTTGGTGGAGGGAGGAGGCGAAGAACGCCGCAAACTGATGGACGTGGTCATCGCTCAATACGACCACCTCTACATCGACGCGCTCAACCGTTATAACAAGGCATTGCAACAACGCAATGCCCTCTTGAAAATGGAGACAGAGCCCGACCCGACGCTCATGGAGATTATGGAACAGGAAATGGCAGAGCAAGGTGAGATTGTCTTTCGTAAACGAGAGGAATTTGTGACGCAGATAACGCCTGTCTTTCAAGAGATTTACGATCATATCTCATTGCAGCATGAAACGGTGAGCCTGCAATACAAGTCGCATTGCCAGCGAGGTCCGTTGCTCGAAGTCATTCAGCGCGACCGGATCAAAGACCGTGCCGTGGGATATAGTCTTCACGGAATACATCGCGATGACTTGGAAATGCTGCTGGAGGGATACCCCATGAAACGCGAGGGAAGTCAGGGACAGACCAAGACTTTTGTCTTGGCATTGAAGTTGGCACAGTTTGACATCTTGCGGCGCACGGCATCTAACACCACCCCGCTGCTGCTGCTGGACGACATTTTCGACAAGCTCGACTCTCGCAGGGTAGAGCAAATCATACAATTGGTGTCGGGCGAGAACTATGGTCAGATTTTCATTACTGACACCAACCGCGAACATTTGGACAAGATACTCCGACACAGCAAGAAAGACTATAAGCTCTTTGATGTGAAACAGGGTGAAATCGCGGAAAGGAAAGAGGCCTATGTTTAAGCGTGATGTGAAGAAATTGGATGATATTCTGCAACGATTTCTTCGTGAGGAGGGTTTGGAAACACCTCTCTTGCAGAAGAGGCTGATAGACGCTTGGGACAAGATCGTGGGACCCAATGTGACCAGATATACCGGTGAGAAATATATCAAGAACCAAGTTCTGTTTGTCAAGATCAATAATCCGGCTCTGCGTCAGGATCTGAGCATGATGCGCAGCCAATTGGTGAAGCGTCTGAACGACACTGTGGGAACGTCGATTATCTCTGATGTCAAGGTGATGTGAACACTCCGTAAGAAAACTGATCTTATCCAATACTACACTGCCGGGGTATAAAACCGGCCTTGATGAACAAAACATGATATCGAACCCGTATCATCAGACGAATATGATGGTACATGGAACCTGAAATGATGGATCCGCGTCGGCAAATGCTTTCTTAAGCCTGATTACAGATCAATGCATGCAACACAACTTATCGCATTCAAAAAAGGCATTCCCTATTCACATAGAGAATGCCCCGTCCTAAATACACTAAATCTTTTCTAACCTATTGAGTTCACACGATATTATAAAAATTTGTTTATGAATTGACTTCAAAGTTTATTCTGTCTCCGAGGAATTATTGTTACCGTTGACAATATTGCCGAAGTTATTGTTCTGTCTTGGACCACCCTGACCACGGCGTTGCATACGCTGTTTCTGAGCCTCCTGATATTTGGCATACTGCTCCTCGGTAAGTATCTTCTTCAACTCAACATTATAGGCCTCCATGTTGGCTTGCATTTCTTTCATGCGTGCCTCCATCTGCTCTCTGCTTGGACGCTCTCTTGGAGCTTGGCTGTCGTTGTTACGACCGCCCCGCTGTCCACCGCGCGCCATGCCGCGACCACCCATTCCGGGCAACTTGTCGGCAAAAGCGGTATTCAAATCCAACAATTGTTTGGCCTGAGTATCATTCAACCCCAATTGTTTTACCACGCGGTCTGTACGCGACTTGATCATTTCTGTACGATCAGGACGAGCCTGCTGGTTATTCTCACTGCTCTGGGCGCTGATCGTAGATGCTGTCAACATCATGGCAGCAATCAGCATCATCATTTTTTTCATACGCTTATTGATATTTGTTGAATACGTTATGTTTGTACAAG
>DBQL01000058.1:0-16681 GCA_002305235.1 Prevotella sp. UBA1395
AAAAGTGTGTGGCACCGATGCCACACACTTGCGGGGAGACAGTGCCCCCGGCGCACGATGCCGGGAGGGTTATTTCCGGTTTCTGAGCACCCTGTGGATGTCGGCAATCGTTTTGTCGAACGGGCCGCTGCGCTCCAGTTTCAGCGTGCACATGGCGGCGGCAAACCGCCCCGACTCCTCATAGCCCATGCCTTGCATGCGGCAATAGAGGTAGCCTGTGGAATAGGTGTCGCCGCATCCCGTGGCGTCCACCACCTCGGCGGGCTTGTAGGCCGGTATTTCGAAAAAGCGGCCTTCGGCATAGATGAGCGAGCCGTAACTGCCAAGGGTGATGATGATCTCTCGCACGCCATACTCGGCGAGGGTCATGGCCACCGTGCGCGGGTTGCGTGAATGGGTGATGACCTCCATCTCGTGCTCGTTGAGCTTCAGGAAGTCGGTACAGGACAGAATCTCTTCCTTGTCTTTCCAGTCGACGGGGACCACCTGCTCGCCCACCACATGGCGCAGATAGCCCTGCGCGTCGATAGACACACGGCCCTTGGCAGACAGGTATTTCACCACCTCGGGAGAGAAGTCGTCGGCCAGAAGGCTTCCGAGATGAAACACCTTGGCTTCCAAGGGGCGCATCTCCTCGATGGTGAACGGGTCGGCCTTGGCCAGTACGCGCTGTGTGCGCTTGTTGGAATCGCCGCCGTATTTGTTCTCAAAATACACGGTATGGCGGCTCGGATAGCAAATGGTGTCTATGCCCGCCTCGCGCAGTTTGTCCACCTCGGGCAGCTGTCCCTGCCCCACCTTGGTCACCAGTTGGTAAGACACGTCGTGGGGCAGGCAGCTCATGCCTCTCGACATATAGAATGATGTGCCACCAGCCATATAGACCTCGCTCTTGGGCGTGATGATCTTATCTCGGGTGATATGCCCGATACAGCATATATCTCTCATGTAATTAAACGCTTAGGCTGCAAAGGTAATAAAAACTTTGGCTATTATCCGGTATCGCCGCGAGTATTTAATAAGATTTATCCGAATGGCGGCAGGTCTCTCTCCGTGCCGCATGCGACGTGCGGGGAGATGTGCTGCGGCGTGTGTGGTTCGTTCGGGCCTGCTGCGTATGTGCTCTCCCGTATGGTGCGCGGCGCAAGAAAACGGCAGCCTGCGACATGCCGGCGCGATGTCGGCATGCCGCAGGCTGCGGGCCACAGGGTGTGGATGTAATGGGCGGGGCGGGTCTCAGGGCATGGGCAGCAACCCTTCCCACCTCACGTCCCAGTCTTGTGGGAATCCGGGATTGCGCCCCATTGTGCAGCCGTCCCATCCCGCGGCCATCATCGCCACGGCGGTGAGCAGTCCGCCATTGCCCGGCATGTACACCCGTAACCGTCCGTCCTGATAGTTGTGGCCGTTGACGAGATAGGTGTTTTTCTGCTCGTTCATCAGCAGCGCGTCTACGGCCCGCGACGGCTGTCCGATGCGCGCGCAGGTCATGGCCGTCATGGGGAAGTCCCATCCCCAGCTCGTGGGCCAGTTCCAGTGGTTCCATATCCAGTCTAACGTATGCGCCATGACCTTGGCATCGACGAGTCTGCTCTCGGGCATCATGCCCAGCGCACCGAGCAACGCGGGGTGGTCGCTGGTGAAACGGCGGTCTGTATAAGTCTGTGTGGCGGTCTCTGCGGCGAGGTACAGGCTGTCAGCGTTGCTGGCCAAGGGCGACAGTTGCGCGATGATGCTGTCCCATTGCGCGTTGCGTGGCTGCCCTTCGCGCAGCCGCCAATGCTGTGCCATTGTCAGGGCGGTGTGCCAATAGTTCAGCTCAAAGGGCGGATTGGTGGTCGAGTCGGCCTTCAATGTCTCTTGTGCGGGAATGCATCCGCGCAGGATATAGCGACGCCCCACACTGTCGTATTCGGCAAAGTCGGCCATGAATTCGGCCGTCTTTTCCACCAGCCGGCCATATTTTCGCATCACCATGCGCTGTCGGTCGTTGGGCGTGCTCATGGCCGTGGTCCACGCCTTGGCATCGCTTGTCACGGGTTTGTCGGCACAGGCGCGGTATAATATTTCCGCCAGATAGATGAGATGAGGCTGTTGCCAGATGAGGTAACTGCCCACATTCGACGGTGCCTCGATGGCACCCGGGTCGGTCATCTTCATCCATCTGATGCCCTTGAAGCCCTGCCGGCGGGCTATGGCCGCCGCGTTGGGCTCGGCCGCGGCATACCATGACAGTGGCTTGTCGAGCAACTCGGGGCGGCTCCACAGCGCGTAGTGGGTGAGATGCCACCATGTCATCTCGAGATGGAACTTACCAAACCAACTGTTATAGGTCAGTCCGGTTTCCTGTGGGGGGCAGGGTCCGCATTCCTGCGAGCGCATGAGATATTGGCTGAGAATCACGCGGCGCTCCAGTTCGTGTGCCCTCGGGTCTTTGACATGGCCGAAATCGATGAATCCGCCGTTGCTCCAGTATCTGCCCCAGCTTTGGGCCGATGCCTCGGCCCAGTGGCTGAACGGCTGCGCGGGGAGCCGGGTGTCGTCGGCTTGCTGCGCAAAGAGGCATTGCAGTTGGATGGTGCCGCGGGGGCATTCCAGCTTCAGCATGTTCGGTCCCACGCGTTTCATGCGCCCCTTGCCTTTCCATGCCACGACCAGCGAGTATGTCGTGCCGTCCACGCGGCGTTCGATGACACAGCGGTCTTGGGTGGCATGGAATGTGGTGGAGTGTTTCGTGTCTTGGTCCCAGTCGCATGCGTCGTCGCTGTGGGCACCCGTGGGATAGGCAAACCGGAAGGTGATGGCAAACCGTCCGTCCGATTCGACCTGCGTGGCCACGATGTCGTTGTCGGGCGCACAGACCGTCTCCACCTTATATTTCTGTCTGCCGTAGGTGAAGTGGCTGGTCACCTTGCCCGTCCACAGGTCCAAGGTCTCATCGACCTTTGCCACGCGTGCCGGGTCGGCAAGGTCGAGACCGATGTTGCCCAAGTGCATGCGATGCGGGTTTCCGCGCATGTAGTTGGCGGCGTCGCGCTGTCGGCCGGGGGCTTTGAACTGTGCGGCATACAGCTCTTGGTGCCCTCGTCCGAAGTCCTTGGCCACGAGTGTCTCTTCCAATGTGTAGTTGTTGGTATTTGGAAAAGCGTGCCATGCCCGGTCTGAGAATGTGCCGAGGCACACCCCTTTGCTGTATTGTCGGGGAAAGGTTTGCAGTCCGGTGGCATCCACGGTGAATGCGAACGCACCGTTACCTACGGTGAGTGAGCTGAGGGAGTCGATGGAGGTCACGTGTGGATTGTGCCGGCCGACAACGGCCTTGCGGTCTATTTCTCCGGCGCGGAGAAACGAAAAGCACAGGTTCAGCATCAGGATTGCCAGTAGTTTCTTGTTCATGGGTCGTAAGTTTTTAAGTTTTCGTTGTTTGCGATATCTCTTTTCGATGTGTGCAAATTTACGAAAAAGATCATACATAACCTGTCCTTCGCCGGTGCAATTTTACGTGCGCAACGCTGAAAACGGCCCGATTCCTTATCGGTCGGTGCTGTCATGCCGACAATTGCGTGGCCGCATGGTCTCTCGCATCCATGACGCTTGTGCGAGAGGCACACCCTCTCGGCATGTCTATGGCTGCGGCCTCGCGCCCTCGTTCGTGCGTGAGTTTGATCGGGCGGAGAGGGGGCGAGGGTGGTGGGTGACGATTTTTTTGGATGTTTCAATGGGTTCACTCCGCATTTCCCAATTTTTTTGCCTATCTTTGCAATAGTTTGATGCACTCGTAGCGCCTTTGTCGTTTCACGGGAATTATTGTTTTCTTATACAACAGTTTATCGTTATGTTCACATTCACCACCGAAAATATATTCCTCCTTGGCTCGTTCCTCGTGCTTATCAGCATCCTCATCAGCAAGACCGGCTATCGGTTTGGCATCCCCACGTTGCTGCTCTTCCTGTTTACGGGCATGGCTTTCGGCAGCGATGGGTTGGGGCTCCACTTCGACAGTCCGCGACAGGCGCAGCTCGTCGGTATGGTTGCGCTGAGCGTTATCCTCTTCACGGGTGGCATGGACACCAAGTTTCGAGACATCAAACCCATCGTGGGGCCGGGCGTGCTGCTGGCCACGGTGGGCGTGGTGCTCACCACGGCATTCACCGGGGCGTTTATTTACGGACTGTCCCGGTGGTCGGCGTCAGACCTCGAGCTGTCGCTCATGGTGTCGATGCTCTTGGCTGCCACCATGTCGTCTACCGACTCGGCATCGGTGTTCAATCTCCTGCGCACGCAACAGATAGGTCTGAAGCACCGCCTCAGACCCATGCTCGAGCTTGAAAGCGGCAGTAACGACCCTATGGCTTATATGCTCACCATAGCCTTGGTGGAGGTTGTCAAGTCGGGAACCGATTTCTCTTTCGGGCTGCTTTTGGGCGAGTTGGGCAAGCAGTTCCTGCTGGGTGGCGTGATGGGTTATGTCGCGGGGCGGTGTGCCGTGTGGCTCGTCAACCGCATCAATCTGCCCAATGCCTCCCTCTATCCGGTGTTGCTGCTGAGCGTGGTATTCATCACTTTCACCCTTACCGACCTGATTCATGGCAACGGTTACTTAGCCGTTTACTTGGCCGGACTGGTGGTTGGCAACAGCCGTTTGTCTTATCGGCGAGAGATGGAGACCTTTCTCGACGGGATGACATGGCTCCTTCAGATAGTGCTCTTCCTCACGCTGGGCCTGCTGGTCAACCCCTCCGAACTGCTTGACGTGAGCTTTGCCGCTATGGCCATTGGCGTCTTCATGATCTTGGCGGGCCGTCCCTTGAGCGTTTTCCTTTGTCTGTTGCCCTTCCGCAATATTCCGCGGCGAGGCAAGGTCTTCCTGTCGTGGGTCGGACTGCGTGGTGCCGTGCCCATCATCTTTGCCACTTACCCCCTCATCCATCACATCGAGGGTGCGACAGTGATCTTTAATATCGTGTTTTTCATTACCTTGGTGTCACTCATCTTGCAAGGCAGCACCATCACGATGATGGCTCGCGCGCTGCATCTCGACGAGCCTTTGGCCAAGCCCGAGAGTGAGTTTGGGGTCGAGATTCCCGAGGAACTCGGGCCGCAGTTGCATGAGCTTACTCTGACGGAGGATATGCTGGCCAATGGCAACCGGCTCTCGCAGATGAACATTCCGCAGGGAACGCTGGTGATGATGGTGAAGCGCGGCAAGAGCATCATTGTGCCCAACGGGCAGCTGGAGTTGGAGAAGGGCGACATCCTGCTGTATATCTCGGAGGATATGCGGGGCAAATAGTCACCGGATGGGATGTGGGTATTGCCGACTAATCTGTTCAGTCATCATAACATGGAAATGAAAATACTTATCCTTTGCACCGGCAACAGTTGCCGAAGCCAAATGGCACAGGCCTTCCTGCAATGCTTAGACGATCGTCTTACCGTCTGTTCGGCCGGCACACGACCGGCTCATCGGGTCAATCCCGATGCCGTGAGGGTGATGCGCGAGAAAGGTATCGACCTCTCCGCGAATATCCCCGAGAGCGTGGATACCTATCTGTCACAGCCGTGGGACTATGTCATCACGGTGTGTGGGGGTGTGAGAGACACGTGCCCCACATTCTCGGGAACGGTGCGCCATCGCCTCCACATCGGATTTGACGACCCCTCTGATGTGGTGGGTACCCCCGAGTTTGTCGATCAGGAGTTTCATCGCGTGAGGGATGAGATATGCCGGGGTATGACCGATTTCTACGAAACCGAGCTGAAGCCGCGGCTGTTGCAAGAGGCATAGCCATTATGAAGTGTTCGGTTTGGGGTTCGTGAGGTTGGTATTGGGGCGTTGATAGGAAGGTGGATAAAATGTTTCCACTGTCGTGACGCGCTCTTGTCGCAGCTCAAAGGGAGTTTTCCCGCTGTTTGCCCCGCGTCGTCAGAACCATGTTATATCATCGGTTCATGGACCGATGAAACATTTAATCATCAAAAAAAAATGGAAAATAAACAAGGAATTGGATTTTTTGAGAAGTATCTCACGGTATGGATTATCATCTGTATCATTGTCGGTATTGCCATCGGGCAATGGTTTCCGGTCATCCCGCAGACCCTGAGTCGGTTTGAATATGCCCATGTCTCCATCCCCGTGGCTGTGCTCATCTGGGTGATGATCTATCCGATGATGCTCAAGGTAGACTTTCAGAGTGTGAAAAATGTGGGGCGCAGACCCAAGGGAATCATTGTCACGGGCGTGACAAACTGGTGTATCAAGCCCTTCACGATGTTTGGTGTTGCCTACTTCTTTTTCTATGTCGTCTTCCAATCGTTTATCCCTGCCGGTCTCGCCAAGGATTATTTGGCGGGCGCCGTGCTTCTCGGGGCCGCGCCATGCACGGCAATGGTCTTCGTGTGGAGCTATCTCACAAAGGGCGATGCGGCTTATACGCTGGTGCAAGTAGCCCTGAACGACCTCCTTATTCTCGTGGCCTTTGCCCCCATCGTGGGTTTTCTCCTCGGCGTGGGAGGCGTCATCGTGCCGTGGGATACGCTGTTGTTGTCGGTCGTACTCTTTGTGGTCATACCCCTATTGGCTGCCATTATTACCCGGGTCTATGTCGTGAAACACCGGGGAATAGCCTATTTTAATGATGTGTTTGTCAACCGGTTCAAGAGTTATACCACCCTCGGGCTGTTGCTTACACTGGTCATTCTCTTTTCGTTTCAGGGCGAGACCATCCTCGGCAATCCTCTTCACATCGTGCTCATCGCCGTTCCTTTGGTGATACAGACGGTGTTGATTTTCTTCGTGGCCTATGGCTGGGCCTACTGGTGGAAACTCCCTCATGCTGTCGCCGCGCCGGCGGGGATGATCGGTGCGAGCAATTTCTTCGAGCTTGCCGTGGCCGTTGCCATCTCGCTCTTTGGCTTGCAGTCGGGCGCTGCGTTAGCCACGGTGGTGGGTGTGCTGGTCGAAGTTCCGGTGATGCTCATGCTGGTGCGCATCGCCAACAATACCAAGCAGTGGTTTCCCGAGGCCTGACATGGGCTTGGGGCGGGCATGTCGGCCCTTGGTCATTGGATGTTGAGCTTGCCGTAGCTGCCTGTCGTGGTGGCGTAATAGCGTGAAAGTTTGTTCCCCGCATCACCTTTCGAGACTATTCCGCCATTATTCAGGTCGTATTGTCGATGACAGTTGGCGCAGGTGCCGATGCCAAACTCGTTGACAGAGATCTTGTAACTGCGCGTGCTGAATGAGTTGCCGTCGTAGCAGTTGGGGCATTCGCGGTCGTAAGCGAAGAATGTTCCGTCTACCGATGAGCCGTACCCCACGATGATTCCGTTGTTCATGCCAAGGATATAGCCGCGCTGTGTGTCTACGGCTGTCATGTTCACCTTGCTGCTCAAGCCCTGATTGCTGGTGAAAACAAACTGACTGTTTTGGGCCGTGATGGTGACAAAGGCACCCGAATAGGGTGTCATCGCGGTGGCAAGTGTGGCGTCATTGTGGGTGGTGTTGTCGAAATAGAGCCGACAACGCCCCTTGACATACAGGTCTTGGGTGTCGCCACACGCCGAGAGTGCTATAAGGACGCAGAGACAAAGGGTTTTCAACGTTTTCGTCATACGTGTGATTGGTTTGTGGGGAAGATTGTTGATGAAATCTCAAAGCGTAGCCGGCCATCGTCGTGATGATGCCCGATTATCAGAAATCGATAGCCATTGCCTTTCCGTCGGCGGTGCCCATGCCATGCGAGTATGGTCGCTACGGGAAAGGAAATGGCTGTTTTTAAAGATGTCTTACACCTTTTATTATATAAGAATGGGGCGTATGATGATATAAAAAAAGGGGTATCACAGTTCAGAGAAAGTATCTATCGCAGCAGTTTTTCTTCCGCTTGACGCACCGATTCGAAGTGGAACTCGGCAAGAGTCTTGTCCATCAGTGCCACGATATGGTCGTTGCAGAGGTTGCCGATAGACCCTTCGTGGGTGTGATGGATATTCCTGTCGGCCTTGAAGGTGCCGGCCTCAATCTCCAATCCCACTTTTTTGTAGGCATCGCGGAATGGCATCCCGGCAGCCGCGAGATTGTTCACTTCCTCCACGGAGAACATCGGGTCGTACATCGCATTATCTAAAATATGCTCGTTCACCTCCATCTTGTTGATGATATAGGCAGCCATTCTCAGACAATCTTTCAGTTCATCGAAGGCGGGAAGGAACACTTCCTTGATGATTTGCAGGTCGCGGAAGTAGCCCACGGGCAGGTTATTCATGATGAGCATCACCTGTTGCGGCAGACTTTGCAGCTTGTTGCTCTTGGCACGGATAAGCTCAAAGACATCGGGATTCTTCTTATGGGGCATGATACTCGACCCCGTGGTGCATTCTTTGGGCAGTTTCACGAAGTTGAAGTTTTGCGAATTGAACATGCAGGCATCAAAAGCCATCTTGGCAAGCGTGCCGGCAACGGTTGCCATCGCAAAGGCGACGTTGCGCTCCATCTTACCGCGACCCATCTGTGCATATACCACATTGTAGTCCATCGAGTCGAAACCGAGAAGCCGGGTGGTCATGGTGCGGTTCAAAGGGAATGACGATCCGTATCCCGCCGCGGAGCCGAGGGGGTTGCGATTGGTCATTCGATAGGCAGCTTGGAGGAACAACATGTCATCGCCAAGGCTTTCGGCGTAAGCCCCGAACCACAAACCGAAGCTCGAAGGCATGGCGATTTGCAGGTGGGTATAGCCCGGCATGAGCACGCCTTTGTATTGGTTGCTCTTGGCAATCAGCTCGTCAAACAACACCTTGACGTCTTCAACGATCTCCATCAGCTCGTGTCTCGTAAACAGTTTCAGGTCTACGAGCACTTGGTCGTTGCGCGAACGGCCGGAATGTATCTTCTTTCCCATGTCGCCGAGCTTGCGTGTCAGCATCATCTCCACCTGCGAATGCACGTCCTCCACACCGTCTTCGATGACGAATTGGCCGTCTTCGCAGGTCTTATAGATGCGTTTCAACTCAGCCAACAGCTGTGAAAGCTCGTCGCTCGACAGCAGTCCGATAGACTCTAACATGGTGATATGCGCCATCGACCCTAACACATCGTACTTGGCGAGATACAGGTCCATCTCGCGATCGCGGCCCACCGTGAAGCGCTCTATCTCGGCATTCACCTCAAAATTCTTCTCCCAGAGTTTGTTTGCCATCTCTTATCTTGTTTGGAAGCCTCCCTTATCCCCTCCGAAAGAAAGGGGCGCGGGGAGGCTTCAATTCCTATTCGTATCGTATCATCTGCAGTGCGTCGGCAATCTTTTCGATGCCTTCCTGCAACGGTTTCTTCACCATGCCGCTGATAAACGGGTTCAGGTCGGCCTTGATGGTGAGTTTTATCTTGCTTGACGCCTCACTTACGGGGAGAATCTGAATCCAGAAATTGAAGGGCAACGGGCTTTCGCGGGTCTCAAACTTAATGGTCTTGGGCTCTTCTCGTTCCACGATTACCAGTTTCACCGAACCCATAGGGGTGCCCACCGAGATGCTGTCGGCATCAAAGGAAAGGTCTTTCACCTTGTCCTCGGGGATTCTGTCTTTGAACTTATCGATATGGCTGAGGTCGCTCAGCGTGCGATAGACTGCCTCCTGTGGATAGCCTATCTGGCGGATGGTGCTCTCTATTGTTGTCATAATCTGTTTGGAAAGGCTTCCTTTATTTCTTCCAGTTTGCCGGGTCTTTGCGCCAGATGTGCAGTGTCTCGATATCTTCCTGTTGGATATAACCGGTTTCTTGCGCAATGGTCACCACGTTCTCATAGTCGGTGAGGGTCACGAGTTTCACGCCGGCATCGTCAAAAGCCTTGGCGGCCACGGGGAAACCGTATGTATAGCTGGCCACCATGCCCACCACATCGAAGCCGGCAGCCCGTAGCGCCTCTACGGCTTTGAGCGAGCTGCCACCGGTNNTTGCCCATGCCGTGGTCTTTGGGTTTCGAGCGGACATAGCAGAAGGGCAAAGCCAGCTCGTCTGCCACCAAGGCACCTTGTGCAATGGCACCGGTTGCCACTCCCGCTACGGCGTTGGCCTCGGGGAAATGCTCAATCACGGCGTGTGTCAAACCTTGTTTCACCATGCTGCGCAGGTCGGGATAGGAGAGTGTCTTGCGGTTATCGCAATAGAAAGGAGATTTCCATCCCGATGCCCATGTAAAGGGATCGTTGGGCTGCAACTTGATGGCCTTGATGTCTAAAAGCCTTTTGGCAAATGCCTTTTTGAAGTTATCCATGTCGTTTGATTTGGTTCTTATTGATTGTACAAAGTTAGTTCAAAATGGCGATACTCACAAACGAAAATCGCTTTTTTATCTCCGCTGGTCCACAAAACCCACCGATGCCAAACTGATCCTCACGCCCTCCACCTGCTCCAACACTTGGGCGCAGGCACAAAGCGTAGCTCCTGTGGTCACGATATCGTCTACGAGCAGTATGTGGCAATTCCTGATTTTGTCGCCGTTGCGCAGCGCGAAGGCATGCTCCACGTTGGCATTGCGTTCCCATCGCCCCCGGGTGGTTTGACTGCCACGATATTCTTCTCTGAAGAGAATATCCGTTTCCACTCTCAGCCGGGTCACCTCCGCCATGCCTCGGGCAATGAGTTCACTCTGGTTATAGCCTCTTTCGGCTTGCCGTTCACGGCTCAGCGGCACGGGAACAATGAGGTCTATTCCCTCGAAAAAGCCGTGAGCCCCCATCTCCTCGGCCATCATCCTGCCGAGGGTGGGACCCAAATTGGGCCGGTGCATGTATTTCAGGCGATAGATGGGGTATGAAGCCTCCGAGCCGCTATGGTGGAAGATGAGCGCGGCAGCGCGTTCGATGTGTCGCACCCTCCCCCAAAACGCCTTGGCCATATCATTGTCGTAGGGATGGAGGGCATGGCCGGTGCGTGGCAGATGGAGGTTGCACCCGAGACAAACATATTCTTCCTCGGGAGCCAATCGGTTCTCACAGACACAGCACGAGCGTGGCGCGACGAGGTCCATGACCCTTCTGAGCATGCTAACCTTCATCCGGATCATCCTCCATATCTGTCGCCTCATCGACACACTGACGTATGAGGCGCATCTCAAAACCACGTCCCAAGGCATATTTGATGAGTTTCATGCTGCGCTCATAGTCGGTTTTCGCCTTGATGGTGCGCCATTTTGCCTTGAGCATCGGGCGCAACACGTCGAGGTAATCTTCGTCGGGCACCTCGTCGAGAACAGGTTGTGAGATATGTGGCGGGATGTGCTTGACCCACAAGGCCTGTTCTATCTTGCGCCGTCCCCATCGGTCATATTTCACCTTGTCGTTGACAAACGACCGGCAATAGCGCTCCTCATCGACAAAATGATGACTTATCAGATAGTCGACGACGCGTTGTCGGGCATCCTCATCGAGTCCCCATCGCCGCATCTTCTCGTCCATCTCGGCCACGCAATGCTCACCCTTGGAACACAGGGCGGCAAGAGACGAGAGGGCTTTTTCTTCGGAATAGTCCATTGAATGAGTTTTTAAATTAGACGTCAGGAGTAAGAAATCAGGAGATACGGGTTCTTGGTCAGGAGAAGTTGGGTAAAGGATTCGTCAATGTTCGTGTTTTTTTCTCTGCCCGTCCACTCATCGATTCTCCTGAAAAATTATTTTTTGTTTCTCAATTTTCAACGCTGTATGACCATCATCCGCTGTTTCCCGAAGGCATCTTTGAGGAGCCGCACGTGGCCGAATCCCATCTCTCCGACCATCTGCGACAACGCCTCGGCATAGCGTGGGTTGATTTCAAAGTAGAGCATTCCGTCGTCGTCGAGGGTACGCCGGGCGTATGCGGCAATGGCGCGATAGAACAACAGCGGGTCGTCGTCGGGCACGAACAGTGCCAAGTGAGGCTCATGGTCGAGCACGTTGGCACTCATCTCCGCCGCCTCTTCATGGACGATGTAGGGCGGATTCGACACGATGATGTCCCACCGTCGGTCGTCTGCCGGAGCCTCGAGGGCATCCTGATATTCAAAGTTGACCTTCGCCCCGAGCCGATGGGCATTGTCGCGGGCGATGAGCAGGGCGTCGGCCGACACGTCCCACGCCGTCACCTCGGCATTCAGCAGGTCCAAGGCCAGTGTCACGGCAATACATCCGCTGCCCGTGCCCACGTCGAGCACCCGCAGAGGGGTGGGGGGTTGCAGGGCACAGAAGGGGCGGTTGTGATACGCTTTGATGGTGCGGCACAGCTCTTCGGTCTCGGGTCTTGGGATGAGCACTCCCGGGGCGACCCTGAACCGGCGCTTGCAGAAGTCGGCCCGGCCGATGACATATTGTACCGGTTCGCCGTCGTCAAGGCGTGCCATCATCTCATCCAGCTTGCGGGCATCATCATCGTGCAGGGCCTCCACGCCCCCTACGAGGATGTCGGCCATCGTCATGCCGAACGCTTCGTCCAGCAACAGCCTCACGATGGCTTTAGCCTCACCCTCGTCATAGTGTGGCAACAGCGAGCGCCAAAGGGCAGTGTAGGTCATTTTTCCATTCATTTTGTCAATCCGTTGATCCATGTCGTGATGTCGTCGAGCACCTCCGGGGCGATGGTCTCCTCGATCATCGCCGAGCGACCGGGATCGCCCGTGGGGTTGTGATGGAAGAGATGGCTCAGCAACGGATAGGTTTTCACCACGTTATTCTTATTCTTGGGCAGGTTGGATTCCAATGCCGGCATGTTGAGCGCGACGGGCACATTCAGGTCGGTCTCGCCGCCGAGGGCCAGCACGGGGCATTGCGTGGCACGCACGTAGGGGCGCAGGTCCCAGTCGAGAAAATACCTCATCCATGCCGACGAGTCGCTTGCGGCCAGCAGTCGGCGTACCTCTGCCACGCTGTGGAAGCGGTCGGCGGGCAACCCCTGTGCCCTGCCTATGGCGTTCATCTGCAGCAACAGCAGGGTGTCTATCTTGCAGGCGGGTCCCGCAAGGCTCACGATGAAGTCGGGCNNCCCTCGCTATGGCCCAAGATGCCCACGCGTGAGAATGTTTTCAGGCCTTTGAGGAAGTCCAGACCGCAGGCCGCATCATCGGCCAGATCGCGGCTCGTGGCACTCTTGTAGTTGCCCGTCGACTGCCCCGTGCCACGGTCGTCATAGCGCAATGAGGCAATGCCGTGACGCGCGAGATGGTCGGCTATGACGAGGAAGGGCTTGTGGTGAAACACCTCCTCTTCACGGCTCTGCGGACCACTGCCCGTCACCATGAGCACCACCGGTACCCTCTGCCCGGTCTTATAGCCCACGGGGAAAGTCAGTGTGCCGGCCAATACGGCCTGTGCCGACGGGTTGGCAAAGGTCACCTCGCGCGTCTCGTAGGGATAAGGCGCCACGGGTTCCTGCGGCCGGTTATAGGTCACCGCGCCGCGCTCCATGTTCAATGGCACGGAGAAGGTCATCTGGCGGAATGTCCCGGCAATCCTGTTGCCGTCGCGGCGGCCTGTATAGCTAAGTCCCATCCGCTCCACGGCAAGGCTCACCGAGTCGTCGGTGAGCACATTGACGGTCATCGGGAAACCGTCAAGGCCCTGTTCCACCACGCTCATCTTGGCCGTTTTGGCCGTGGCGTCAAGGTGAAACTCCATTGTCAACTTCTGTGTACCGGCCTCCAACGTGCCCTTCCATGTGCCGTCAATGCCTTGCGCGCCGGCATGTAACGATGTGGCAAGGGCCAGCATAGCCATGATGTTTTTGATCATAATTGTAATGAGCGATTGATGATTAGACCATATTTGCGTGTCTCGTTTTTCCGGTCGGCACTATCACCGGAGCATGATACCGGATGGTTTGTCCATCGCAAAATTATATAAAAAAATCGGTCTAATCAACGATTATGGCACAAAACACGTGGGCTATTCGTCGAAATCAACTACCTTTGTAACTAATCATATAATATGAACCATCAGTGAAAAGTGACATTACGGCAAAATCAATGATCAGGCAGCGACAACAACCGACCGCCCACGACAGCCTGTCGTCGCGCGCCATCGACGAGCTTTATATGCGCCGCTGTCTGCAATTGGCGTATAACGGTCTGCACAATGCCAAGCCCAACCCGATGGTGGGCGCGGTGATTGTGGCGGCAGACGGCAGGATTATCGGCGAGGGTTACCACGTGAGGTGCGGGCAGGCCCATGCCGAGGTGAACGCTTTCGCCTCGGTGCGTCCCGCCGACGAGCCGCTGCTGCGTGGCGCCACGCTCTATGTGAGCCTTGAGCCATGCTCTCATTGGGGCAAGACGCCGCCCTGTGCCGACCTCATCGTGAGCAAGAAGGTGCGGCGGGTGGTATGCGGATGCGTCGATCCCTTTGCCCAAGTGCAGGGCCGTGGCATTCAGCGCATACGCGAGGCCGGCATCGAGGTGACGGTGGGCGTGCTCGAACGCGAGTGTTTGGAACTGAACCGGAAGTTTATCGCGGTGAATACCGCCAAGCGACCCTATATCATCCTGAAATGGGCGGAGACCAAAAACCACAAGATGAACAGGCAGACGGGCGAGGCTTCGCTGCCCGGTCTGTCGGCGATTGCTGCTCCCGACCGTTGTGGAACGCGGCACGAAGACGCCGCCACGGCAGTCTGCCCACCCCCGCTCTCCGCTGCTTGCCAAGGCGGCGGGGAGGATACAGCCCCTGCCTTGCCGCCCCGTCGCGAGCCGCTGCCCATCTCCACGCCGTTCACCAAGATGCTCGTCCACAAGCTCAGGGCAGAGAATGACGCCATCCTCGTGGGGCATGAGACGGTGAACACAGACCATCCGCAGCTCAACATCAGGGAGTGGAGCGGTCGCGACCCCGAACGCATCGTGCTGGCCCACAGCACCGAGGGCATGCCCGCGTGGTTCAAATGTTTCTCAGACATCGACACCATGCTCAGTTACCTGCGCATGCGTCGTCACCAAAGTCTTATTGTCGAGGGTGGCGCCATCACGCTGCAAGGATTCATTGACCGCGGACTGTGGGATGAAATCAGGGTGGAGACCGCGCCGTTTGTAGAGGCCCACGGGGTGGAGGCACCCCATATCCCGGCCGAGGCCTGCCTCGACAGACAGTGGTACTTCGACGGCAACATCATCTGCCGCTACCTCCGCGACAAATCGCTGACTTTTTCGTCGCCCTGCGACTGTTGCCGCTGACGGGTACCGTCGGTGACATTTTTTTCGATCATCAAACCCTCGGCGCATGAAAATCCATCATCTCGACCATCTTGTCATCACCACCGCCCACTTGGAGGCGTGCCTCCGGTTTTACACCGATGTTCTCGGCATGGAGCACCGCGAAGACCACGGGCATCACAGTCTGCATTTCTCCGGCGGAAAGATCTCTGTGCATACGCGCAAGGGTGAGTTTCAGCCGGCCGCCGAAAATCCCGCTTACGGGTCGCAGGATTTTTGTCTTGTCACACTCGACGACCTTGCCGCGGTCAAGGCAGAGATAGAAGCTGCGGGCGGAAAGCCGATCACCGGCATCGTGCTCAGGCATGGCGCGAGGGGGGCGATGCAGAGCTTTTACCTGAGAGATCCCGACGGCAACCTCGTCGAGATATGCCGTTATCCATGACCGCGAGACGACCGCCGTACTGCCGTCACACAATAATTATCTACCGAGATGCTGTCACTCAAACGAAAAATAGGACTTGGCGCACTGTCGCTGACTGTTGCTGTCGCAACCATTGTGGCCGCCTGCAACTTGTGGGTCAATCTCTCTGCCTCGGGACGTGTGTACGACGATGCCGACGCGGTGCCATCGCGCGCCGTGGCCGTGGTGCTCGGCACGAGTCCCGTGAGCCGCTACGGCGGTCCCAACCTGTTCTATCGGGCCCGCATCAGGGCCGCCGCCGAACTCTATGTAAAGCGCAAATTCAACAGGGTCATCATCAGTGGGGCACGACGGCCGGGCTACGACGAGACGGCACTGATGAGGCGTGACCTTCGCGCACAGGGCATTCCCGACAGTATCATCATGGCCGACGGGGAGGGAGACCGCACGCTGCTCTCCATGAAAAACATGCGACAACGCTTCGGGCTCGACGGGTTCATCGTGATTTCGCAGCGCTGGCACAACCAGCGCGCCATCTTCATGGCACGGAGGCTCGGGCTCGACGTGGTGGGGTATGATGCCGACGACGTGCACGACCGACTGGCCAAGCTCACCCATCTGCGTGAGATGCTGGCAAGGGTGAAGGCTTGCGCGGAGATGATGGCATACCGATGGCGATGTCTCGCCACCGGTGGCGCCGAGGCTGTGACCNNGCGTATTTCGCACGAGGAAATTTACGGTGCGAAATACGCGAAAAACAGCCTGTTTTCAACAGGTTGAAAATCAACCGTTTGCGAAAATCACCATTTTTTTGGTCTTGCCATAACTATCTTATCGCGTCGCGATGAGGCCTTTTTCGCCGTGCGAAGAGATAGTAATGGCTGCGCGAAGAGATAGNNAATCGCCGTGCGATGGCGTGTTTTTCGTGTCACGGCGGCAAATTGTAAGGCTGTCGATCCGGTTTTGATGTCCGTGCGTTGGCGTTTTCGATTGTAGAATGGGCGTTGAGGATGATGCGTTTTTAGGATAACAATCTTGACAAAAACATGATTTCCTCCTGCTTCTGCGGCTGTCTTTTGACAGCGTG
>DBQL01000058.1:16691-18736 GCA_002305235.1 Prevotella sp. UBA1395
GGCCTTGGCAGCATGGGTGCCAAGGCCGTCTGAGGCGTATAGGTGTGAGAATGGATGATGTGCGGGGTGGGTCAGCACCCCTTGTGGGTCATGATGTCGAGCACCATGTCGTCGGTGGGGCACATGGCCTCCTTGCCGATGCTCGTGAGATTGTGTATGCTGCGGTCCACATCCTCGTCGATAATGCCCTCGGCGGCGGTCACATGCTCGCCTTCCATGCTCAGAAGGGCAGAGAGGAGGGCCGACGACACGCCCGAGCAGATCTTGATGGAACAGCTCGGTTTGGCACCGTCGCAGATCATGCCGGTGAGGTTGGCAATCATGTTCTTCACCGCATGGCATACCCGTGTGTAGTCGCCACCCATGAGATAGACGATGCCGCAGCTCGACCCGATGCCGGCAACGACACATCCGCACAGGGCCGAGAGCTTGCCGAGGCTCTGCTTGATATAGATGGCGGTGAGGTGTGAGAGGGTGAGGGCGCGGATGAGTTCTTCCTCGGTGTTCTCGTTTTCCTTGGCATACACGGCCACAGGATTGGTGGCACAGATGCCTTGGTTGCCCGATCCCGAGTTTGACATCACGGGAATCATCGCGCCTCCCATACGGGCATCGCAGGCGAGGGCGGTCTCCGAGATGATGCTTTGGAAGATGCTCTTGCCGAAAATACCGGCCGACAGCGGGCGCCCCATCGTCTTGCCGAGACAGTGGCCGTAGTTGCCCTTCTTGCTTTCCTGTGCGGCGCGCAGGTTATAGTCGCGCGTCTTGAGGATGAATCTGATCTCGTCTGCGGGTGTTGTGGTGGCAAATTCCCATACCGTGGGCATGTTAAGCTCCACCTCTTCGCCCTCGTCGGCACTGCCGGAGGCCTGCCGGTGGTCGGCGAGCACCTCGCCGTTGCGCGCCTCATACACGATGTGGGTGTGGTCTCCGGCGATGATTGCGGTGGCTTTGTCGCCGTGGGCCTCACACGACACCTCGATATAGAGCTTGTCCACCTGCCCCTCTTTGAGCTTGATGTCCACGCGTCGGGGGTCGGCGATGAATGCCTTGCCCGCCTCGAGCGTCTCAGGTGTGAGGTCTTTGATGACCTCAAGGCGATAGCTGCTCTTGCCCACGATGGCCCCAAGGGCAATGGCAATGGGCAGGCCTATCATGCCGGTGCCGGGGATGCCCACCCCCATCGCGTTCTTGAGGATGTTTGCACTGAGCAGGGCCGAGATCTTCTCGGGTCGGCAACCTAATATCTCGGTGGCACGGGCCGTGCACAGGGCTACGGCCATCGGCTCCGTACAGCCCACGGCCGGCACCACTTCCTTGTTGATAAGCGCGATGATTTGTTGGCGAAGATGATGGTCTAACATAGTGTAATTTTGGGTGCCTCACCCCCAACCCCTCCCCCGAAGGGAGGGGAGTGATATGTTCGGAGGATGAAGAACTGTGGTTATTGATGAAGGCTTTGATGACGATTTTTCCGGACTTGGGCATTGCCGGCTGTGCAATTCTATGATGATAATCATGCCTGTCGTGCGGTAATCTCAATCCATTATATATTGATGGTCACGCTTTTTGTTCTGTGATGGCGCATCGTTTTATATTAATGGTTACGCCTTTTGTGCGGTGGTGTCAAATCATTATATATTGATGATTACACCGATAATATCTTGATGTAAGTGCAACAGCATATTGACAGCCAAGCAGAGAAGGCGTTTTTGACATAGCCCAAACAGTGGTCGGACAGATATCCCCCTCCCTTCGGGGGAGGGGAAAAAGCGCGCGGGGCGCGCTTAGGGGTGAGGCTTGAAATTATCCAACCCCTTATTCAGAAACTCCAGATATGCCGGCACATCTTCCTTGTAGCCATACGAGCCGGTGAGAGGATTGCCCTCGTTGTCGAGAGCCACATAGAACGGTTGCGCATTTGCGCCGAATTTGCTGGCCTGCAGATAACTCCACTTGTCGCCAATGGTACGTAACGTGCGCTTCACACCGTTAAATTCCACCTCCATCGGCTCCGGAAGTTTGGTCTTGTCATCGACGAAAAG
>DBQL01000058.1:18751-19790 GCA_002305235.1 Prevotella sp. UBA1395
GTCTTTCTCCAGCTTCTCGGCCACACTCGGGTCGGTCCAAACGCTGGCTTCCATCTTCCTGCAGTTCACGCAGCCGAAGCCTGTGAAGTCGATGAGCACCGGTTTGCCCTGTGCCTTGGCGGCAGCCATGCCNNTCCTCGTAGTTGGTATAGTGGGCTTCGACGGTCTTGGTGTTGAGGTTAAAGTCTTGCGTATTGATGGGAGGGGCGAATGCCGAGACCGCCTTACAGGGGGCACCCCATAGTCCGGGCACCATGTACACGGCGAAAGCCAAGGAGCAGAGACCCAGCATGATGGCCGGAACGGGCATCGGTTTGCGGAGTTCGCCACCCACCTCGTCTTCCTGAAACTTCAGCCAGCCCACGAGATAGCAGCCGAGGGCGGCGAAGATGACGATCCACAGCGAGAGGAATACCTCTCTGTCGAGGAGGTGCCAACCGTATGCCAAGTCGGCCACGGAGAAGAATTTGAGGGCGAAAGCCAGTTCGATGAAGCCCAAAACCACCTTGATCTGTGTCATCCATGAGCCGCTCTTCGGACTCTTTTTCATCAGCGTGGGGAACATGGCGAACAGTGTAAACGGTATGGCCAAGGCCAAGGCGAAGCCCAACATGCCCACCGCGGGGGCTACCCAATTGCCCGATGTGACGGTCTCGACAAGCAGCAGGCCGATGATGGGGGCCGTGCACGAGAACGATACCAATACCAATGTGAAGGCCATGAGGAAGATAGACACCAGTCCTGTGGTGTTTCCGGCCTTGGTATCTACCTTGTTTGCCCAGCTGTCGGGGAGCTTGATCTCAAACCATCCGAAGAAACTCAGGGCGAAAACCACGAGCAACAGGAAGATGAAGATATTGAAGACGGCGTTGGTCGAGAGCGAGTTGAGGGTGCTCGGACCGAATATTGCCGTCACGCCGATGCCCAAAGCGAGGTAGATCACGATAATGGAGATACCGTATGTCACGGCGTCGCGGATGCCCCGTTGACGGTCATCCTTGGAACGTTTGAGGAAGAAACTCACCGTCATGGGGATGAT
>DBQL01000058.1:19851-20575 GCA_002305235.1 Prevotella sp. UBA1395
CGGCCCGTTGCGCGCTGTCTGCCTTGACCTTGGCGATGGAATCGGCCATGAGCGCGGCCTTTGCGGGGTCGGCGGCGGCATCGGGTTGTGCCGCGGCCAAAGCCTCCTGTGCCGTCTTCTCGGCATCGGCGGCCTTGCCTTCATCTACCTTCGGGCTTTTGCCCGACGACTTGAAGTCGACGCTCGAGGGCGGCAGACAGCTCTCGTCGTTGCACGCACCATATTCCAAATAGGCGTCGATGGTATATGCGGGCTTGGTAAACTTCACCTTTTGGACAAACTTTACGCTGTTCTCAAAATAGCGCAGGTTCATCTCGAAGAGCTTGTCGAAGTTGGCAATCTCATGCCCTACGGCCTTCAGCTTGCCCACAAGCTGCACGCCATCGAGCTTGTTCACGTTGAAAGTGGCCGATATCGGGCCGTTGGCACCTAAGCCGGTGGAGTAGACATGCCACCCCTTGTCGATCTTTCCGGTAAAGATAATCTCGGCCTCGGCGGTGTTGCCGGTTTTCAGCTGACTGGTAAACTTGACCGGATCGAGCATTTGGGCATGGCTCATCAGGGCGATGATCGCCAGCAAGGCGAGCGTCATGATTCTTCTCATTTGTTGATTTCCTTTCCTCTTACTATTGGTTATGGATTCAAAACAGCATTTTGTATTATTACGCCTGAGTCTTGTTAAAGGTTACGTGAAGGCGTAATTATTGACAGTTTTTAACTTGAT
>DBQL01000058.1:20648-24414 GCA_002305235.1 Prevotella sp. UBA1395
TCAGCCCACCTGTGAGCCGGGCTTCACGCCGGAGAGGGTGGTGGTCACCGTGAGTGAGTCGTCGAAATTGACGGCCGAAAGGATCATGCCCTGACTCTCGATGCCCATCATTTTGCGCGGGACGAAGTTGGCGACAAACAGCACATCCTTGCCCACCAGTTGCTCAGGCTCGTAATATTTGGCGATGCCCGAGAGGATGGTGCGGTCGGTGCCGCTGCCGTCGTCGATGGTAAACCGTAGCAGCTTGTTGCTCTTCTTCACCTTTTCGCAGGCTTTGATGTGTCCCACCCGGATGTCGAGCTTCTCGAAATCCTCAAAGGAGACATTCTCCTTGATGGGTTCAGCCTTATATTCTGCGTCGGCCTGTGCGGCCTCGTTGGCCTTCTTGGTGGCCTCGAGCTTGTCGAGTTGTGCCTGAATGGCATCGTCTTCAATCTTCTCAAAGAGCAGATGCGGCTCGCCGAGATGGTCTCCGGCCTTGAGCAACTCGGTGCTTCCAAGCTCCGCCCAGTCGAATTGTTCGAGCCCGATCATATCGCGAAGGCTCTTGCTGCTGAAGGGAAGGAACGGCTCAAAGGCAATGGCGAGGTTGGCCACGAGCTGCAATGAGATATTGATGACGGTCTCCACGCGCTTGGGATCGGTCTTCCACACCTTCCAAGGCTCACATTCGGTGATGTATTTGTTACCGATGCGGGCAAGGTTCATGGCCTCTTTCTGTGCCTCGCGGAACTTAAAGGCATCGAGATACTGCTCCACCTTGTCTTTCACATCCTTGAACTCGGCGATGGCCTGACGGTCAACGTCGGTCAGTTCGCCGCATGCCGGCACCACGCCACCCCAGTATTTCTGAGTGAGTTGCACCGCGCGATTCACGAAATTGCCATAGATGGCCACCAGCTCAGAGTTGTTGCGCTCCTGAAAATCCTTCCAAGTGAAGTTGTTGTCCTTGGTCTCCGGGGCGTTGGCGGTGAGCACATAGCGCAGCACATCCTGTTTGCCCTCGAAGTCGCGGAGGTATTCATGCAGCCACACGGCCCAGTTGCGCGAGGTCGAGATCTTGTCGTTCTCGAGGTTGAGGAACTCGTTGGCCGGCACGTTGTCGGGCAGGATGTAGTCGCCATGCGCCTTGAGCATCGCGGGGAAGATCACACAATGGAACACGATGTTGTCTTTGCCGATGAAGTGTACGAGCCTCGTGTCCTTGTCTTGCCACCATTTCTGCCACGTGCCCCAGCGTTCGGGCTCACGATCGCACAGCTCCTTGGTGTTGGAGACATAGCCTATCGGTGCGTCAAACCACACGTAGAGCACCTTGCCCTCGGCCCCTTCCACCGGCACGGGGATGCCCCAGTCGAGGTCACGCGTCATGGCACGCGGCTGAAGATCCATGTCAAGCCAGCTCTTGCACTGTCCGTAGACGTTAGAGCGCCATTCCTGATGGTCTTCGAGAATCCACTGTTTGAGCCAGTCCTGATAGTGGTTCAGGGGCAGATACCAGTTTTTCGTGGCTTTCACCACAGGCTTTGAACCGCTGATGGTGGAGCGGGGGTTGATGAGTTCCATCGGACTGAGGTCTGAACCACATTTCTCACACTGGTCGCCATAGGCGTCGGGGTTGCCGCAGTGGGGGCAGGTGCCCATCACATAGCGGTCGGCGAGAAACTGGCGGGCCTCCTCGTCATAGAGCTGCTCGGTCTCTTTCTCCACGAGTTTGCCGTCGTCATAGAGCTTCTTGAAGAAGTCGGCGGCAAACCGGTGGTGTATCTTGGAAGTGGTACGGCTATAGATATCGAACGAGATGCCAAACTCCTCAAACGAGTCTTTGATCATCTTNNTGCTCGTCACTGCCGCCGATAAACACCACCTCCTTCTTTTTCAGGCGGAGATAGCGCACATAGATGTCGGCCGGAACATACACACCGGCGAGATGCCCGATGTGCACGCCGCCATTGGCGTAAGGCAGGGCTGCCGTAACGGTAGTGCGCTTGAATGTCTTTTCTTGCATCTAATGAACTGATTTTAATTGATTTTGCAAAATTACGCAAATTAATTCAGATATGGTCATGCCGTCAACATATTTTTATCAATGGTCCGCCGCATGGCCATGAGGCCTTTTCGGGCCTGTTACCACGCTGTGGTAATGATGTTACCACGTTTTGGTAATGACGTTACCACGTTGTGGTAATCCGGTGATATGACACCTCCGGGATTCCGGCGAGGGCGCGATACGATGGCGAGTGGGGTCAGGAGAGCTTCTCGAAGAGTATCTCCACGAGTCGCGGAATGGCGTATTGGTCGAGGCTTTGCTCGTCTGTCCAGATGTAACCGGGTGGCAACGGCGGCCTTGTGGCGGTCTCCAAGAGATAGAAGTCGGCCATGACGACGCGGTGGGTCAATACGTGTTTCACGTTTTTGGCGATGAGCGTGCCGTGTGATTCTGTGCGTTGTCGCAGGTCGTCGGCACGCGGGTCGTCGTCGAGCAGCACCGGCTCCCACAGTCCCTGCCATATATCGCCCCCGCCGCGCTGCCTCATGGCCACGCGGCCTTGGCATCTCACGTAGACGTATGTCATCCTCACGGTTTTCACTTTCACCGTCTTGAGCTTCACGGGCAGGCGGTCTGCGGTGCCCCGTCTCGCGGCCTCGCACACCTCACAGAACGGGCATCGGGGGCAGTCGGGAGCCTTGGGGGTGCACTGCAACGCCCCGAAATCCATCACTGCCGAGTTGAACACTCGCGGGTCGCCGCCCATCAGCTCGTCGGCCAACGCCTGAAACAGTTTCTTGCCGGCAATCGAATTGATGGGCGTCTCGATGCCAAACAGTCGCGAGAGCACGCGGTAGAAATTGCCATCCACGGCCGCCGCGGGCTGTCCGAAGGCAAAAGCGGCGATGGCCGCGGCCGTATAGTCGCCCACACCCTTGAGCCGGCGGATGCCGTCGAGGGTGTCGGGGAATCTTCCGAGGGTCACAATCTGTCGGGCAGCCGCGTGCAGGTTGCGGGCGCGCGAGTAATAGCCGAGTCCCTGCCAGAGCTTCAACACCTCGTCTTCGGATGCCTCGGCCAGTGCCCCGACGGTGGGAAAGCGCTCCATGAACCGCTCCCAGTAGGCCTGTCCCTGTGCCACCCGCGTCTGCTGCATGATGATTTCACTCAGCCACACGGCGTAGGGGTCATGGGTATGACGCCACGGCAGGTCGCGGCCGTGGTCGGCATACCATCGCGACAGAGTATTGGCAAAGTGAGCTTTATCCATCGCTCACCCCCTCTCCTTGGCCGCGCACTCCGCGCAGACGCCCTTGATCATATAGTTGAACGAGCCGGCCCGGAAACCCTCGGGCACGTCGACGGTGGGCACCGGGGTATCGTGGAGACAGAAAAGGCGGTGGCATCGCTCGCAAAAGAAATGCACATGACGGTCGTCATCGTCGTCGGTGTGTGGGCTGTGACACAGTTCATATTTCATGCCGCCCTCGCCATCCTCCACGGCATGCACAAGATGATGGTCGCGAAAGAGCGTCAGCGACCGGAAGATACCACTCTTGTCTATGGTCAGGATGAGGTTCTCCAGCTCGCTCATCGACAGCGGATAGTCGCGCGATGCCAATGCCTTCACCACCACGATGCGGTTGCTCGTGGGCCTGATGCCATGCTGTTCAAGCATTGTTACACATTGATTTTCATCTATCATACGTGCAAATTTACAAATATTTCGCTTACATCTCGGTGTCGATACTTGTTTTTTGTTATCTTTGCAACAAT
>DBQL01000071.1 GCA_002305235.1 Prevotella sp. UBA1395
CAAATGCTGTCTCCCACGGCCGGCGTATAGGTGGATGCCAGCGACACCTTGACATTGGTGAGATAAAGGAAGTTGCCACACTCGATCTTGGAATTGACCACATTGTTGCCATTGCCACCGGTAATCATGAAATTGGCCACGGAGTTGCCGTTCATGCGGAACAGTGCCGAGGTCTTGAACGTGCCGCCGCGCTCAGCATTATACGGACTCACGGCCGAGAAATAGGCAGAGTCGTTCAGTGTCACAGAGCTTACCAAGCCCGTTGCCATCAGTTTCGAGCCACCATTGACGATGAGGGTCGAGCCGATGACAGGCGTGGTGGTGCCAGTAGCAAACGAGAGAGTGCCCTCGTCAACCTGCAACTGGTTCTGAATCTTGTTGGCCGTGAGCAACAACATGCGCCCGAGACCCTTCTTGATGATCTTGCTTGTAGTCGTCAGACCGAAGTTGAAGTCTTTGTCGTTGGTTCCGACGATCCACGCACCGCTACCGGCCAAGGTACCGCTGCCAAGCAATCCGCCAATGGTGAAGTCCTTGCCATTGTTGCTTACCGTCACATCGCCGGCGACATTCATTGTGGCAAGCGGCATGCCGTAGCTGTTGTCGAAGTCGAAGGTGGTGTTGTCGTACTGCGAGGCGCGATTGTTCACCTTGGGAACAAACGTACCCTCGAACTTGCTCCAGTCGCCCTTGAACGTGCATCGAATCCAAGAGTCATAGACAGTGAATGTGCCCTTTCCGGTCAGCGTACCCGTATAGTCGCAGCGTGGGTCGGCATAGAACGTGCCGCTGCAGTTCAAGGGCACGACAAAATTGGTAGGATTGGTGGTGTATGAGCCACTTGAGGCAGGATCGTAGAGTGTGCCGTTACCAAACTCCACGGTCTTGGGCAACTGTGTCAGGTTATCTGCCTCGCTGTCGTTCACGGTGCCTTTGGCAATGATCAGTCGGGAGATGGTGTTGTAAGAACCCAAGTTCAACGTGCCATCGCCCATCTTGGTGACTGTCGCCGATGGACCGAGGAGGCCGGTGTTGATTTGCAGGCTCATGCCGGCAGAGATATTGAACGTGCCTTCGTTACCGATTTTAAACACGTGGTCGGTCATCATTGTCCGCCCTGTTTGGAAAGTGGCACCGTTATTGAGCGTAATCACCTTGGAAGCATCGCCCAAAGCACCGTATTCCACGCCTGTGAGGTTGGCAAGGGTGTTGACAATAACCTTGCCGCCATTGATGGTGGTATTGCCCATGCGGTTATTGTTGTTGATGCGCAGCGTGCCGTTGCCGTTCTTGGTCAGTGGCGCATTGCTCACGATGCTGTCTCCGGTAAGGGTATAAGTGGCGGTCTCGTTGTTGAACAACAGCGATCCGGGACTGAGTGCACCCTTGATATTCACCACGGTGCTGGCGGCATTATCGTCGAACACCACGTCATCGCCCGGAGACGAGTAGTCTTTCACGCCGTTGTTGAGGAAGTTTTCGGTCACTCCAAAATCCCATACACTCGACTCGGAAGTGCCGTTCCACACCACGGTGGCCTTCTCGCGCAGGGTCTTGACGGTGAGATACAGCTTGCCCGACTCATAGGTGAGAAACGCTTGCTGGTTTGTCAATCCTTCGATGAGGATATCGTCCGGCGTGCCGTTCAGCGTGCCGATGGTACCAAGCTCATACTTGCCGTCGGTGATCTGGTCGAGGGCGTTGAACTGGAAGATGGGGTTCTTGTACTTTGGACCGTATTCTCCCCAACTCTTGGTTTCCAGATTCAGCGTCGTGGCGTTTAACTTGTCCGAAGAAGTGCCTTGCAGATCAAAGATGACACGGGAGCCGAATTTCAGGTCAAGGGTAGAAACGCTGATCTCGCCGATATGGTTTTCTGCGCCGGGATATATCGTGGCGTTATAGTCGGCCTGTATGCCGGCATTGAAATGACCACCGTCAGACATCAGCTTGGTGTGACGGTTGAGCCACAGATGGCTCGAGGCCAAGGTGCCGTCAAACTTCAGCGTACCGTTCCATACATCCGTATTTCCGGTGTGTTGCTCCACCACATTGGGCAAAACAAGCACGCCCTCGCCCTGTTTCACGATACGTGTGGCACCGGAGAATGCGCCTCCCGTCAGGGTGTGGGTATAGGGAGTATAGACCGCTGCGGGAGCTTTACGACTGTCATTGTCGGCTCCCGTGCCCTGAACGATACAGGGAGCATTGTCAGTGACAATCCAAGGCGAGGCACCATCGGCAACGGTCAGTGTGGCATCGGCCTGATCACAGATCAACAGATGTTCCTTGGTGCTTTGTATGGTGCTGCCCGAGGAGAGCACAGTGCGTCCGGTTGTGGTCACGGGAGGAGGGGCGACGGTGATGCCATCGGCCTCGCCGAGAAAGAAACTGGGATGGGGAGGCTGGTTGTAGCCTATGCATTGCCATGCCATCGCGTTGCGATACTCGTGGTCGGCCCACAACGTATAGATGTCGAAATCGGTGTGAAAGTCGGTGGTATAGAGCAGCAACTGGCTGTTTCCGTTACGGATAATGAACTCCTCGCGCCAGTCGCCGATGATGTCTCCGAGCGCGCAGGGGTTGTTCTTGGATGAATTGTTGAGCTGGCCGATGGAAGAAAAAATCCTGCCGTTGCCCCATTTGGTGATGGCAGCGGCACGCTCCACACCCGGGCTGTCAAAGATTTCGTCGAGCAAATCGCCGTCCCAATAGATGCGCATGTTCAGGTCTGCCCATGCCATCTTCGACTCGGCATCGTCGGGAAGCACCTGATCGCTCGACAGGCCGATAAGTCCGGAGCTTACCGTGCGGCCCTCGCTGCCGGGATAATCGTTGGTAAAGTTTCCGGCCAAGGCACGCCCGTCGTCTCCGCCGGCAGTCTTGCGATAATACAACTGACCGGTCGTCGCGTTCCAATAGGTGCATCCGGGGTTGGTCTCATTACACTCAAACTGCTCCAATCCCCATCGATAAGGATCGAGGTCGCCACAGTGTTGGGCATCGCCATGCCCCAGTCCGGTAGTGACAAGGCCACGCCCGTTGTCGTCGATGACCATGTTTCCAAACATGATCTCATCGCGACCGTCCATGTCTACGTCGGCAATCTGATAGTTATGGTATCCGTTTCCAAACCAAGGACTGCCCCCGTCGTAGGTGTTCCAACGCCACCTTTGGGTCAGTTCGTGGGTCACGGGGTTCACGTCCAAGGCACACATCTTGTGGCGGGTATATGCTCCTCGGCCAAGGAATATGCTGGGATGCTGACCATCTAAATATGGTGCGCCGAAATAATGCTTGCACGAACGGTGACCGGTATCATTCGAACCCCATACTGACGCGTAGTCGGTCTCACCGGCCTCGAAGCGCGGAAGGGGGTACGCCATTGGCGTAAAACTGCCGCTTGTACCATCATATCCGTAGGGCACTCCGGTCGCGCCGTTAAGATAAAGCAGGTATTCGTTGCCGGTATGGGTATACTCCGAGCGGTTGGCAGCGCTCCCTCCGTTGTCGAAACTCATGTCACCAATGTTGATAGTCTTGCCATCTGCGGTGTGGATGATCATGTTGTCGGCACCGCGAAGCAGGGCTTCGGCCTTGCCGTCACCATCCCAGTCGTAACCGATCATATCCCATTGCTCGTCGGGACCCGACATCATGTTCGGACCTAAATCGATCCACCACAGCCGGTTACCTTTCAAATCGTAAACCTCATAACGATTAAAGTCGGTCTTGTTGCTGGTCAATGTAATATTGCCGCTGTCGTTTCTGCGCTTGAGAAAAAGTTCCACCACACCGTCACCGTCGACATCTGCCAAGGAGATATCATTCAAGGAGTAGCCCGACGTAACGTCTGTCCCGGAACGGTTCAATGCCGGTTGGATGGGAATGGACAGGTATTTGTCACTCCATGCCTGAACCGATGTGCTCTTTCCCTGACTCACTCCGTTGACGATGGCTTCCACCTGATAGGTGCTTTTTGAATTGCCACCGGTGTCCTCGTAATTGGACAAGGAGATGGGACCTGCGATTTTTGAGCCGTCGCGGTAAAGAATATATTGCGTATCGTAATATTCTTCACCCAATTTGCGCCAACTTACATGGTTCCCTCCCGACCTTCCGGGCAGGGCCACAAGCCCGCGGTCTAACTTGTCCATGACACGTTGGGCTTGGACAGGCATAGACAAACCGATGGCCAAAAGTGTTCCTAAAAGTAGCTTTTTGTTCATGAGAATATAGGTTTACATAAGTTTAAAGTCTATGCAAAAGTATGAAATAAATCAATTTTAAGGTTAATATACACTAAATATTTTAGCAACTTATCAAATATCAAAGGTTAAAAACAAAAAAGCCGGGCATCACTGCTCGGCTTAGTTGATTCTTGACTAATACTACCTAAATAATATCCAAAACCTATTTACATGTATGAAGTTTTCAAATGCCTAACCTATCGCCATAGCATTAGCTCTGAAAACCATTGCAAAATTACGCATTAATTTTGGTGATGAACTTATATTTTTGTTCGATAAACGTGGAAAATTGTCCGCACCACATCGTTTTACCTTAGATTTTTGATATATGGAGCTATAATTTTTGCTATTTGTGCCGCACCCTCCGCGGTGGGATGGATGCCGTCGCGCTGCATCTGCTTACCGTCATTATTCTTGAATGCTGCATGCAGATCGATGAACGTGAGTTTGTTTTTCTTGGCTTTCGCCTTGAGAACCGGCGTAATCTCGTTCACGATCACACTGTCTTGAAT
>DBQL01000072.1 GCA_002305235.1 Prevotella sp. UBA1395
TTAACTGATTATCCATGAAAATAATGTCAGGGGCGATGTCGAACGTTGAATGTGGGTGCAAAAGTACGCATTTTTTTTGTTCGGTCACCACAAAATCGTGTATAAATTCGTGATGGCTTGTCTCTCCCGGCGGATGGGTAAGGCGGGAGATTTCCTTGCTTGCCATGCTTCTGTTCCTATGGAGTTGAATGACACAGCGAGACAACGCCACACGGAAAAACAGCCGTCCCTCACCCCTTTGCGGGGGAATGAGGGACGGAAAGAGGTTCTTTGTGCGTCGGCTCAAAGCCGTTTGTCAGAGGTTATCGTCTGTGAGCAGTCGTCTTGCTCCGCCTCCTTCCAATACGCACATTTGCTGGATGGCGATTTGGTTGAGTTTCAACAGGCGTTCGCCCTGTGCGATGCCCTCGTCGATGAGCACGGCATTGATGTTCTCCATGTTCGACAGGCAAATCAGTTCGTTGATGGTGGCATAGTCGCGTATGTTGCCTTTCAGCGAGGGATTTGACTCGCGCCATTGTCTGGCGGTGATGCCGAACATGGCCACGTTCAGCACATCGGCCTCCTCGGCATAGATGATGCTTGCCTGCGCGGGTGTCACTTCGGCGGGTATCAGATGCTGTTTGATAGCGTCGGTGTGGATGCGATAGTTGATCTTCGACAACTCTCGCTTCGCCGACCAGTCTGTCTGCTTCTGCTCATCAGTCTTGAGGCGTTGGAATTCCTTTACCAAGTAGAGACGAAATTCGACTGAAATCCAAGAAGCAAATTCAAAGGCGATGTCCGAACAGGCGTATGTACCACCGTAGCATCCCGGCTGCGACACAATGCCGATGGCTCGGGTAGCCTCTATCCAACGAGTGGGTGAGAGGGTGAAAGCATTTAGTCCGGCTGCCGTTCTAAACCCATCGAATTCGAGGGGGTTAAAATTCGGGTGTTATCCTGCCTGTGGACCTCGGCAACGGAAAGAGCCATACCAGGGCTCTTCATGAGACGCTGGTATGGCTCTTTGCAGTCTTTTGTCGCTACTTGTAGCGATATGCAATGTTCGGGGTTGGGGGCGATGGTCAGTCGATTTCCTGGTCGGCCTCGTAGCCACCCATCTCGCGAATGGCGTTTTTCAGCATGACATACTGGTCGTAGAGGTTGTTGACAGGTTCCTCTTTCTGGGTGTAGTCGTGCATGGGGCTCTTGAGGAAGAAGCTCAAGAAGCGCTGGATGCCGAAGCGGCCGGCACGTGCGGCGAGGTCGCTCAGCAGCACGAGGTCGAGTACCAACGGCGCGGCGAGGATAGAGTCGCGGCAGAGGAAGTTGATCTTGATCTGCATGGGGTAGCCCATCCATCCAAAGATGTCGATGTTGTCCCAGCCCTCCTTGTCGTCGTTGCGTGGAGGATAATAGTTGATACGCACCTTGTGGTAAATATTTCCATAGAGATCGGGCTGGTCTTCCTTGCGCAGAATGGTTTCCAGGGTAGAGAGTTTGCTCACCTCCTTGGTGTGGAAGTTGGCGGGCTCGTCGAGCACCAGACCGTCGCGGTTGCCCAGGATGTTGGTTGAGAACCAACCGTTGAGTCCTAAGTTGCGTACCTTGAGGATGGGTGAGAAGCCCGATTTCACGAGGGTCTGACCCGTCTTGAAGTCCTTGCCTGCAATGGGCATTTGGGTTTTCTCGGCCAGTTCCCACATGGCGGGAATGTCGACCGTGGTGTTGGGGGCACCCATGATGAAGGGGCAACCCTCGGTCAGGGCGGCATAGGCGTAGCACATCGAGGGTGCCACGTGTGCGCGGTCATCGGCCTTCATGGCAGCCTCCAGGTTGGCCAGCGTGCCGTGAACCTGCTCGTCTACAGGCACATAGATCTCGGTCGAGGCGGCCCAGATCACCACCACGCGGCTCACGCCGCTCTTGGCCTTAAAGTCGCGGATGTCTTGTTGCAGGGCCTCCACCATCTCCCAGCGGGTCTTGCAGTCTTTCACGTTGTCGCCGTCGAGGCGCTTGGCGTAGTTCTTGTCGAAGGCTGCCTTCAGCGGAACGATTTTCTCGAGCTCGTCGCGCACGGGCTCAATGTCCTTGGCCTTGAGCACTTCGGCGTACACCGCAGCCTGGTAGGCGTTCTGAGGATACACATCCCAGCACGCAAACTCAATGTCTTCGAGTTTAGCCAGTGGCACGATTTCAGCGTAGTGCAGATACTGTTTTTCACTGCCTTTGCCTACTCGTATCTTGTCATACTGAGTCACAGAGCCTACGGGTTTGGCAAGTCCCTTGCGTGCCATGAGCACACCGGTAATGAATGTTGTTGACACAGCACCGCATCCGACAACCATGATACCTAGTTTGCCGTCAGCTGGTTTTACATTTGTTTGTTTCATTTCTTTGGATTAGAATTAAATTTTGGCCCCAAAAGTAATGTATTTTTGCTTATTTTATTACTTTTTTAAATATAGTTTAATGGATTTAACAATAGTTACACTCTTGTTACATCCTTTTTTTGCATATAGATGCATTTTCCCCTGCAAGTGCTGCGATAGGCCATCCGGGGCTGGGGTGGGGGCGACAGCCATGAGTACAGAGCCACCGCCCTGCGGCGTGACCTCATCCCACGCGTCCCTGCGACGAGAGCCTCACCGCCACATAGGCCCTTATATTATAATAGGTGTAAGGTGTTGCCCGCTTCCAATATATCTTCCGTAGAACACGGTAAACTTACTTTTTCTCACT
>DBQL01000128.1:0-221 GCA_002305235.1 Prevotella sp. UBA1395
TGGCTATCTTTTTGTCTCGCGATGATGATGCTATCGTGAGCGGAGCGTGATTTTTTGGTTTTTTCATGGTGATTTTCATGGGTTTTCACGACGTTTTACGGAGTGCGCCGCCGGGTGCCCGTTTTTTTAGCGGAAAAATCGGGAGACGTTTTTTTCAGAATTTTCTTGACAGGCAGAGGCAACACCATACGGTTTGTCCGGCGATTGGCGTGATGGCATGA
>DBQL01000128.1:305-10508 GCA_002305235.1 Prevotella sp. UBA1395
GTGTAAACCGCGTCGTCGGCATGGTTGGCGGTGGTGCCCACGGCCTCGATGGCATCGGTCACCGCGCCATATACGGTTACCGTGGTTTGCGGGGCGGCGTTGGTGATGGCAGCCACCAGTCCGCGACCGTTGTCGTAGAGTGAGACGTAATTGCCGTTGTCGCCCTTGGTGAGCGTGCCGTCGGCACTGACATTATAGGTGAGCTTGTAGCGAATTTGCCCGGTTTTCTCACGGTCTGCGGCGGCGATGAACACTTGTTTGTTGTTCACGGTCATGGCGTGGAAGGTCTCCTCATACTTCGTGATGTCGCCCTCGTCATAGCCGTCGGCCACGGCCCAGTTCACGGTCAGGTCGGCGGGGTTGATGCTTGCCACAAAGATGTCGGCGCTTCCCTTGGATGTGACCTTCGTGTCGAAGCCCAGTTCGTTGTAGAATGTGCCGCCCACGAACAGCTGACCGCCGTCGAGGGCCATCGCGCCCACCTTGTCGGTGCCATAGATCTTGTCGTGCATGGCCACGTGATACACCTTCGAGGTGGTCGTGCCGTCGGCAATCTTGGCCAAGATAAAGGCGTGCTCCACGTTGCCGGTCTCGTCATTGGGCAGCTGCATCTGGAAGTCGGTGTCGCCCGAGATGGTGGTGAGCGTCTCAAGACCCTTGCCCACAAAGCCGAGGTACACGGTGTTGCCGTCGGCCACAAAGTTCACCGACTCGGGGTTTTGCTGTACATAGGCGAGGTTTTCCTTGGCCTTGAGGGTAGCCACCGAGGTGGCGTTTGACAGATTGTCGGCACTCAGCGACAGCACGCCCACGCTGGCGATGTCGGCATACATGAAGTCGAAGATATTGAGGTAGCGACCTTCCCAGTTCACGTTGTCGATCTTCACGTCGCCCGAATATACGGCAGAGACATACACCTTGCCGCCCGAGACCTGCAGTCGTTGCGGCGTGAAATACACGTCGGTAGGCTCGGGATAGTAGATTCCGGAAGCTGCCACGTTCTCGTTGGGCGTGGGAATGATGGTGCGCACGGTCTGCAGGTTGCCGTCTTTGTCATATTTGGCCACAAAGCCGGTGACCATCGCGCTGACCTCGGCCATGCCCTTTACGCTCTGACTTTTGCCGTCGACGGAGTTGAACACCACCTCGTCGGCCAAGCTTCCGGCGATGAATACATTGCCGTAGCCATCGGTCATGAGGCTTCGGATGACCGACGCGCCATACAGACCCACGGCCCATGACTCGGTGCCGTCGGCATTGTATTTGGCGAGATAGGCCGAGGTGAGCTTGTCGTCGTTGGTCAAAATCGTTTTGCCGAAGGTAATCTCACGGTTGTAAGTGCCCGTGGTGAACACGTTTCCCTCGTAGTCCAGCGTGGTGTGTGTCTGTGCCAGCTGGTCGGCTGCGTCTACGGGGGTGAAGGTTTGAGTCCATTTGGCGGCACCGGTCCACGTCTGCGCCTGCATGGTCAATGCTGCAAAGGCAGCAACTGCGATAAGTAAAGTTTTCTTCATAATTACCCTAAATTAATAATACAACATCTTTTTATCTTGTAAACTCTTGCCCGCCGGGGGCGCGTTGTCATTGCCCCGCGGGGGTGGTGGCGGTCATCAGCTCGATCTCCGGGTTGGCCTCCACGGCCTCGGTGGGGAATCTCAGGGTGTAGCGGGTGTCGAGACTGTCGAGCGTATAGGTCTCACCCTGATAGGTCTTGGTGAGTGCCGGCATGGTGGTGCGGCGCAGGTCATACCACCGATGGCCCTCAAAGGCAAGCTCGCGATAGCGTTCACGCAGTATCTCTGCAAGGAGATCGCCGTCGGTCATGGCTTGGTCTTCGGCGAGATAGGTGGCGAATGTCCGTGTGCTGTAACGTTTTTCCATAAGCGCCGAGAGGTAGGAGAGCGCTGTCTCGCGCTGTCCTAACCGCATGGCGGCTTCGGCGGCGGTGAGATAAAACTCCGCGCTGCGGAAGCTGCAGTTGAATTGTTCGCTGCCGCCCTTGAGCAACGTGGTGACACTTGAGGTGACGCGGCGATAGAATGCGGTGCGTCGCTGGTCGCCGCTGCGATAGTTGGCCATGAGCGATTCTGATGGTCGGCCGATGGCAACGTATGCTGCCGGCATGATTTTTTCCAATGCCACGATGCTCTCCTTGGAGTCGTATCGGCTCGGGATTTTATAGTCGGTGGCGTTCAGGTCTTCCAAGTCGGGATGGGCTTCGATGACAGCTTGTGCTGCCGTGAGTGCCCCTTGCCAGTCGCCCATGTACAGGCAGACGCGGGCACGAAGGCATTGTGCGGCCACGGTGGTGAAGCGATAGTTGAGTCCTTGTTCCCATGTAGTGACGTTGAGGTGCTTTGAAGCCTCGTCAATATCGCTGAGTATCAGACTGTAAACGTCTTTCAGACTACTGCTGCGGAGCACGCTGTTCAGGTCAGTGTCGGTCAGGAGGGGTATGGCTCGTGTGGTGTCGGGCTGCACATGGGTATAGGGCGGCGCGTAGAGATTGGCGAGGAGGAAATGGCTGTATGCCCGCATCATATAGCTTTCGCCCACGAGTTGTGACACCTCGGCTTGCGTGGCAGAGGCGATTTCGTGTTGATGGGCGATGATATAGTTGCTGATGTAGATGGCGTGATAATAGGTACGCCAGTTGAAATAGGCGGTGGTCACCGCCGGTGCGTCATCGTTCCATCGCCACAGGTCTAAATAAGTGTCGAGGTCTAAGTCGGAGGTATAGGCCGCGGAGAGTGTCATCTCGTCGCCGCGAAGGGTGGAGAGGCCGCGGTCTGAGGGGAAGTACTTATACTCGTAGGTGAGCAACGCGCGGTATTCCTCGCCTGTCTTGGCAATCACCTTGCCCGTGGGAGTGATGTCGAGGAAGTCGTTGCACGAGGTCATGAGTACCGTCACGAGCAGCAGCAACAGCGCGCGTACGGCATGAACGGTATGATGGGGGGAGTGGGAAATCATCTTCATCATGATGGATGAGCTGTTTGTGGAGATTAGAAATTGACGTTAAGTCCGAAAATAAAACTCTTGGCAATGGGCTGTGCAAAGGGGTTGCCCATCGTCTCGGGGTCGAGATAGTTGGTATAATCGCTCGCGATGACCAGCAGGTTACGCCCCTCGAGGCTCACCGAGGCACTGCTCATGCCGAGCTTGGAGAGCCACGCCTTGGGCAGACGATAGCCGAGACGCAGGCTCTGCAGGCGACAATAACTGTTGTTGCGCACCCAGATGTCGAGCATACTGTAAGTGTTGTATTCGGCGTAGCGCGTGTATTCGGCCACGCGGTCGGCACTGCTCACCATCAGCGCGGCACCGGTTCCCGTGGTGTTGGTGGGCGACCAGCGGTTCAGGATGGCATGGTTGGTGTTCTGTCCGCGGTCGAAATAGGTCGGCGAGTAGTCGGGTTGCACACGTACTTTCATGCCGAGATTGAAAATGAAATTGATGCCCAACTGCCAGTTGCCCATCTCGAATGAGTTGATCAGACCGCCTGAACACTTGGGGTCTGTGGTGCCCATGTAGGTGTATTGGGCACGCTGCTGCTCGGCGGTAAGCATGCTTGCGCCGTATTTGTTGAGGTTGAAGAACTCGGTGGCGGTCACTTTGCGGTCGCCGACTACAAACAATGGGTAGCCGTCGCTGTCGAGTCCGGCGGTCTTATAGGCAAAGATCGCACCCACGGAATAGCCCTCGCGACCGGGGTAAGTGGAGTTTTGGGCCACGCTCTCGTTGAGAATCTTGTTGGTGTTGAAGCCGAGATTCAGGTTCGTGGTCCATTTGAATTTCTTCGTCTTGATATTATAGGAGCTGAGTGCAATCTCCCATCCACGGTTTTCCATGCTGGCCCAGTTGATGGTTGTCGATGAGAAGCCGGTCTCCAGCGGCAGCATGCGCATGCCGATGAGGTCTGAGCTGCGCCGGTAATAATAGTCTACGGAGATACGGATGAGGTCGTGCAAGATTCCAGTCTCGAAGCCGATGTTCAGGTTTTTGGTCTTTTCCCATTTCAGGTCGGGGTTGGGAGCGGTCTCGGCGGCGATGACAGTCTCGGTCTTGCCGAGGATGGAAGTCTTGTCGAGGGTGCCGATGAGATAGGGCGAGGTGTTCTTGTCGATGTTACCCTGAATGCCATACGAGGCGCGCAGCCGCGTGTCGTTGAGCCACCATATCTCATCCATCCACGGCTCTTCGGAGATTCGCCACAGTGCACTGACAGAGTAGAGGGGCAGGTATCGGTACTTCTTGGCCACGCCGAAGACATCGCTGCCGTCGAATCGTACGCTCGCGCCGAGCGTGTAACGATATTTATAGGTGTACGAACCGGTGGCATACCAGCTCACGTAGGCATTCTCCACGTGGGTCTCTTGATGCAGGGGATACTGCTCGGCAATGTTTTCCGAGGGGAAAATCACGGGCTGTGTGGTGAGCGTGCGAGGGTCGTAGCCGTAGGCATTCGACGATACCGACTCGGCGTC
Organism: Prevotella sp. UBA1395; assembly: GCA_002305235.1. Taxonomy (GTDB): domain Bacteria; phylum Bacteroidota; class Bacteroidia; order Bacteroidales; family Bacteroidaceae; genus Prevotella. The sequence goes on from DBQL01000128.1 coordinate 4,793, forward strand.
GATATGTCTGATCTCCGTTCCCGCCATCAGTTCCACGTCGTGATACTTGGCGTAACGGCGGTTGAACTCGAGCATGGCCTTCCACAACCATTGCCGGCTGTAATAGTCGGTGGTCTTCGATGCGCCACCCTCGGGGAAGATGGTCTGCTGCGTTCCGTCTGCCATCATGTAGGTGGCATACTCTTTTTCCTTGCGCATGGCATAGCTGTCGTTACCCTGAATGCGGCGCAGACTGTAATTGTCAAACTGGTAAGAAGCCTGCGAGGTGAGCTTCAAGGCAGGGCTGAACTTGAGTTCTGCCTCCACCATTCCGATGAATGATCGGTCCCTGCGCTTGCGACTCGTGTTGGCACGCTCCTCGAAGATATTGAAGTCGGGGGCACCCGTCTCACGGCCTTGCACGTTGGTGTCGTAGATATAATTGCCGTTGGCGTCGTAGGGTTGGGTGTAAGGGTTGGCCTCACGAGAATAATACACGGGGTTGGTGAAGCCTCCCGAGTCGGTGAGGAAACTCGTTTGCTTACGCCGGTTGGCAAAGATGCTGGTGCCGATGGTGAGCATGCGGTTCACCTTGAAATTGCCTTTGAGGGTCACGTTGTACCGATTGTTCTCCACACCGGTCACCACACCCTGCTCGTCGTAATAGCCCAGCGAGGCGTAATAGTTGCTGCGGTCGCCGCCGCCCGATATGGAAGTGTTGTATTCTTGGTTGAAAACGTTGCGGAACAGAATGTCGTTCCAGTCGGTGTTGATATTTCGCAGATTGTTGATTTGTGTTTGGGCATCGGCCGACAAGGCGTCCCAGCCGCCACTTTGAAAGTTAGAGAACTCGCCGAGTTGGTCGAGAACATTGGCCACGCCCCCCTTATGCTGGCGATAAGTGTAGTTGCTTTGCAGCAGCGCGAGTTCCAGACCGACCTTCTCCGAGGCATTCAACAGGTTGAGACGGTCTATGTCTACCTTAGGGCTATAAGTCAGTCGGGTGTTGAAATTGACAATGGGCCTGCCCTCTTTTCCCTTCTTGGTGGTGATGACAATCACGCCATTGGCGGCTCGTGCGCCGTAGATGGCAGTGGCTGCGGCATCTTTGAGTACAGTCACATTGTCTATGTCGGAGGGGTTGATGCCTGCTATCGATGTTTGATAAATATCATCAACGTCGTTCAGGTTGTCGATATTGGGGATGTCGGTGCCCTCCAAGGGAATGCCGTCGAGCACCCATAGAGGTTCCTGTGTGCCGTTGATCGACGCTGTTCCGCGTATTCTGATCTTCACCGGAGCACCCGGAGCACCCGACGAAGAGATGGTTGACAGACCGGCAATCTGTCCGGCCAGTGCTTGGTCGATGTTCTTCACGGCACCCACTGTCTCGTCGGTGACGTTCAGTGTTGATACCGCTGCCGTGAGCTTACGACGGTCAATCTTCTGGTATCCGGTCACCACCACCTCGCCGATACTCTTCTCCTCGGGCATGAGGGTAACCTGATAATCGGCCTTGCCGGCTTCGAGTCGGATGGTTTGGGTGACATATCCCAAGTATCTTACGGTGAGAATACCGGCCGTTTGGGGTACGGAGAGCGAGAATCGGCCGTTGTAATCGGTCACGGTACCTCTCGGAGCCTGCCCCTTTTCGGTTTCCACGGCGACGGTAGCACCGATGAGTGGCTCACCGGCCGACACGCCATCGTACACGGTTCCGGCAATCGTGCGTTCCTGTGCCGACAGTTGCAGGAAGACCGCAAGAAGAATGATCAGGGATAATATTTTTTTCATCTTGTTATATGATGCGTTTTGAGACGATTTGTGAGCTGTTATTTTTGATACAATGCGGTATTGATCCGCAGGATGAGGTCTTCGTAGTGCATCCGTGCCACCAATGTGCCGGTGGAGAGTTTCGGTTTCAACATTCTTACGATGCGCAACATCTCGCCTCGCTTAAGGCTCAAGGCATCACTGTTTCTACTGATTTGACCGCTGGTCATCAGCACCGTGCGTTGCCCGCTCGATAGCGCGTCTTGGTCGAGGTTCTTGTTGATTTTCAAGCCCTCGCCGGCGTTGGCGGCAGTGATCAGTGCATCGACAAAGCTCTTTTGAAGGCTTCGCTCCATCACGTCGGGACTCTTTCCCGAGAGCGTCGGTCTGAAGATGTGGCGATGGAGCATGTCCATCAGTTCCACGGCCGTGAAGGCGCGGGTGCCGTTTTGCATCTCGTTCTCGTACATCCGGATGAGGCGTGCGTTGTCCAGCAGGTCCCAGAGGATATAGTTTTGCTCGTTTCTCAGTACGTAAGCCGCCTCTTGTTCCTCCACCCCTTTGGGTGTGGAGCGCTGGATAAAGGTCTGGCGTGACAGGTCGTTGTCAAAGAGCCAGCGGGGAAAAGAGAGTGCCTCGTCGAGCAGGAACTGCAATGCTCGGCGCTGCTTGTCTTTCTCCACGAAGGTGTATGCGGGTTTCGGGCGGTCTATTGTGGGTCGCTCAAGGTACATGCCTCCGATGTTGGCCATGACATGATACATATAAAGGTCCCATTGAGAGATGATGGCTGCATAGAATTTGGAGGCTTCATCGTAGGTCTGTCCGGGTTCGCCGGTAGTTGTCCAGCTCATCACATTAGGGATGATTCGCTTGAGATTGGCAATGCCGTATGTCGCCGACTTCATGGCATCGTCGCCCAAATCCTCGCTCAAGGCACGCGGGTCGATGGCCGATCGTTTCGACTGCGCCTCGCTATAACGGTACACCCGGTCGGTATGGGCATTGAGAAAGTCGTTTAGCCGGGCCTTTTCGTCGGTTCCGGCAGGATACCATCGGTATCCCCATTCTATGGCCATGAGGTCGTACGGCCCGATGTTCGGGCTCATCACTCGCACTCCGTCTCCGGGCTGCGCCACGTAGTTGAACCGGGCATAGTCCATGATCGATGCTGAGGTGCCTCCCATGCGGTCGGTGAACGAGCGTGAACGGAGCGAGTCGGTGGGGTAGGCGGCCGACGCCATCATGTTGTGTCGCAGTCCGAGCGAGTGCCCCACCTCGTGGCAAGCCACAAAGCGGGCAGCGTCACCAATGAGTTCTTGCGGCAGTTGGAGCGTCCGGGCACGCGGGTCTGCGGTAGAGGTTTGTACCATAATCCACTCGCGAATGAGCGACTGCACGTTGTGCCACCATATTATATCAGCCTCAAGGATCTCGCCGGTACGTGGGTCGAGCACCGAGGGTCCCATCGCGTTGGCTTTCTCCGAGGCATCGTAGGTGAGCACAGAATATTGCGGGTCGTTGCCGTCGTGGTCGAGACTGTCGGAGTAGTCGAGCACCCTCACGGCATTTTTGAATCCCGCTTTCTCGAAGGCCACGTTCCAATCGGTGATACCTTTCTTGATATATGGGCGCAGATGGGCGGGCATGGCTTGGTCCACGTAGAACACGATGGGCTTCACCGGTTCGGTCAGTTCGCCACGCATATAGGCGGCGGTGTCGCTCGGTACGAGTCTCCAGCGAGTGATATAGTTGGTGTTTCTCACCGCCTGCTGATGGTCGTCAAACTGTGTGCGCTTCGTCGTGAAGTACCCCACTCGCCAGTCTTCCTCGCGTCTCGCCATCTCCTGCTCGGGCAGAAGCGTGATGGCCGATGACACCACCACGGTGACATTGGTCTTCGATTGTCCCTCATGCACCACGGAAGTCAGTTCCGATGTAGCGATGACACTGTTGTCAAACGCCTTCACAGAGATAATCCTCGAGAGGTCGTCAGATGGTGAAGTGCCGATGTTGATTTGGTTGAACACGTCGTTGAGCACGTTATTCTTCCCGTTGAATAGATCGTTGACCTTGAAGATGACAGTCGAGGAGTCTTTGGGAGTCTGCTCCACTTTGAGTGTTGCGATGATGGGGTCGATGTAATTGTCGGCCACCGACCGGTGCACGGCCGACTCTTTCGGCGATTCGGGTGTGAGCCGTTGCTGCCTGATGATGATGCGTTTGGCCGGCTTGTCCCATTCAAACCTGATGACCTGATTCTCGTAATTGATTCCCCGGTTCACCCCTGCCTCGTTGAGTTCCTGCGGCACACGCTGCAGTTTGTTGCTTACAAGAAACTGCCGTCCGAGCTGTTTCACGGGCATTTCGAGATAAAACGTATCACCTTTGGCAATCACGTTCATCAGTCCCGACATGGTCACCGAGTCGCGGCCGGTGAGTCGGTGATAGGCCGATACGGTGGGTTGCGGCTTGGTTTTCTTTTTTTTGAAGATGCTGTTGGCATACAGGTTGGCTGTGCCGATGGTGGCACATAGCATCGATGCGATGGCGAAAGCCTTGAGAATACGTTGTCTTATGATGATGTTTTGAATCAAGTTCATTCTTATTATATATATAATGTCTAGATTGGTTATCGTGAATCTTTGAGAACGCCTGTTTTCTTTGCGCAAATTTAATGAATATTTTTCAAAAAGACTACTATTTCCCTGTTAAATCACCCCGTCTCGGGTGTCATGTCGTTGCCTTTCGCTCGTCATCACCCCTTTACGCCATACCACCCGCCCCACTGCCTTGCCGCCCGCCGTTGCGGTCGTCGGGGTGTGACAAAAGAAATTCCCCTCGGAATCAGACGTGTCGCGGTCCGATCCCAAGGGGAATCTATGATGATAAATGTTCAGACTTTATTTGTTCTTGTCCAAATCAGCCTTCAGCTTGGCCAGCACGTCAAGGTCGCCGAGCGAAGTACCTGCGGCCACATTGTTGATGACCGGAGTGTCGTTCTGCTTGCGGTTCGATGCGGCGTGATGACGCGGTTTAGCCTCTTCCTTGTCCTCCTCGAATGTGCGTGAGTGAGACAGGATGATGCGGCGAGACTCCTTGTTGAACTCGATCACCTTGAAGGGAAGCTCCTCGCCCAACTTAGACTGGCTGTTGTCTTCCTTGATCAGATGCTTGGGTGTGGCAAAGCCTTCGCCACCCTCGTTCAATGTGATAACAGCACCCTTGTCCATGATCTCGGTGATCTTGCCCTCATGCACGCTACCCGGAGTGTACAGCGTCTCGTAGGTATCCCAAGGATTCTCCTCGAGCTGCTTGTGTCCGAGGCTCAGACGGCGGTTCTCCTTGTCGATCTCGAGCACCACCACTTCGATGTTCGAGCCAACGCTTGTGAAGTCTGAAGGATGTTTCACCTTCTTGGTCCACGACAGGTCTGAGATGTGAATCAGGCCGTCAACACCCTCTTCCAACTCAACGAAGATACCGAAGTTGGTGAAGTTGCGCACCTTGGCGGTGTGCTTGCTGCCCACGGGATATTTGGTTTCGATGGTCTCCCAAGGATCGTCCTTGAGCTGCTTGATACCGAGAGACATCTTGCGCTCCTGACGGTCGAGGGTCAGGATCACAGCCTCGATCTCATCGCCAACGTGCAGGAACTCCTGTGCCGAGCGCAGGTGCTGGCTCCATGACATCTCGCTCACGTGGATCAGACCCTCTACACCGGGCTGAATCTCCACGAATGCGCCGTAGTCGGCAATGACAACCACCTTGCCCTTGATGTGGTCACCCACCTTCAAGTCGGCGTCGAGGGCATCCCAAGGATGCGGGGTGAGCTGCTTCAGACCGAGCGCGATACGCTTCTTGTCCTCGTCGAAGTCGAGGATCACCACCTGAATCTTCTGGTCGAGAGCCACCACTTCGTGCGGATCGCTCACACGGCCCCAAGACAGGTCGGTAATATGGA
>DBQL01000128.1:10593-11198 GCA_002305235.1 Prevotella sp. UBA1395
TCCTGATTGATCTTGACAACCTTGAATTCCATCGTCTTGCCAACGAATACATCGTAGTCGCGGATGGGGTGCACGTCGATCTGACTGCCCGGGAGGAAGGCCTCGATACCGAACACGTCAACGATCATACCGCCCTTCGTGCGGCACTTGATATAGCCTTGGATAACCTCGTCGTTCTCGAGAGCCTCATTGATATGATCCCAGCTCTTGCTCAGACGGGCTTTCTTGTGTGAAAGAACAAGCTGTCCCTTCTTGTCTTCCTGATCTTCCACATACACTTCAACCTTGTCACCCACCTTGAGGTCGGGGTTGTAACGGAATTCGGAAGCGGGGATGATACCGTCGCTCTTGTAGCCAATGTTGACAACAACTTCTTTCTTGTCTACAGAGATCACTGTACCTTCCACTACCTCGTGCTCCTGAATCTTGTTCAGAGTTTCGTCGTAGGCCTTCTGCAAGTCTTCCTTGCTTGTACCAATGTTTGCGCCATTCTCGAACTCTTCCCAGTTGAATTCGTCCAAAGGCTGAATGTTTTTAAAATCGGACATAAATAAATGAATAATTAAAAATTAAATAAAGTTTGACTTTATGTGAACTGTCCGGAC
>DBQL01000128.1:11377-12803 GCA_002305235.1 Prevotella sp. UBA1395
TATTCCACGGCTCCCAGCAGGAAGCATCCGGTGCCATAGTCCTCGAAATCGGGCACGCTCGTATAGGTCACGGGCTGTCCGGCCGAGGGGTCTTTGCCCGTGCCTTGCACATATCCGAGGAAACCGTCGGGGTGAACGCAGTCGCGCTCGATGGCGGTCCATGTCTTGTCGCAGATGGGCCGGTATTGCTTGGCTTTGAGCAGTCCGTTCCTGATGCCCCAGCTCATGCCGTAGAGAAACAGTGCCGAGCCTGTAAGCTCCTTGCCCTCATAGTTGTTCGACACCAAGCTCACGTTCCACAGGCCGTCCTCGCGTTGGCACGAGGCGAAGGCTTGGCTCATCATGACGAAGTCTTTTTTGAGTTCCTTGTAGTACTTGTCTTTCTTGCCGATGGTCTCCATCACGCGGACCAATGCCGCGTACACCCATCCGTCGCCGCGGCTCCAGTAGCAATCCTTGCCGTCGGGCTCTTTGTAGGGCGGCACGTAGTCTTTGTCGCGGAACCAGAATCCGTTGCCGGTGTTGAACAGTCCGCCTCCGCATTCGTTGCGTGCCCAACGGTAACTCTGCATGGCATAGTCCATATACTTGCGCTCGCCGGTGAGCTTGTACATCATGGCATAGAGCGGCATGGCCATCTGTATGGCGTCTATCCATGTCCAGTAGTCATGTCGTCCGGTGGCCATCTGGTTGTCGAGGTTTTGCCTGAGGTTGCCCAGCAGCTCTTTCTCCGACTTCCCCGTATAGGGCAGCAGCTCGATATAGGTCTGCCCGCAACACTGGTCGTCGGCATCGGTGGTGCTTACGCCGTTGCGCGGTGTCCACTTATGGAAATCGGCCCATGTCATGGCGTAGTCGATATATCGTTGCTGCGGGTCTATGGATTGCAAGGCCATGAGACCCTCGTAGTACACGGCGCGGGTCCACAGGCTGCTCGGTCGCTCCTTCTTGACGAAGGTGGGACGTGTGGGATCGGCATACTTGGCCATGAAGTAATTGTTGGCTTTTCGGGCCGTGGCCATGATGTTGTCGGCAGATTGAGCCATCATTCCCATCGACAGGAGCAGGAATGCGGCCAGCAGTAGATTTTTTCTCATGTTGTTTGAAAGATTGTTTTAGCCCGACAAAGATACGAAAAATATTCTGTTTCGTATGATATTGGTATTCTGATTTTGCACTCTTTCCATAAAAAAGTCGTAATTTTGCGGTATATTTCAAATCACACATCATACACACTATGTACAGAACGAATACTTGTGGAGAGCTGCGTTTGCAGGATGCCGGTAAGGAAGTGACGCTTGCCGGATGGGTACAGCGCACTCGTAAAATGGGTGGCATGACCTTTGTCGACCTTCGTGACCGCTATGGCATCACCCAGTTTGTGTTCAACGAGGCCGACGACAAGGACCTCTGCGAGCAGGCTAAC
>DBQL01000128.1:12882-14303 GCA_002305235.1 Prevotella sp. UBA1395
GACAACACCGACGGCGGCGACGACCTGCGCATGAAATACCGTTATCTCGACCTGCGCCGCAATGCCGTTCGCAAGAATATGGAACTGCGTCACCGCATGACCATTCTCATCCGCAACTTCCTCGACGCTGAGCGTTTCATGGAAGTGGAGACGCCTATCCTCATCGGCTCAACGCCCGAGGGTGCCCGCGACTTCGTGGTGCCTTCGCGCATGAATCCCGGACAGTTTTATGCCCTGCCCCAAAGTCCGCAGACGCTCAAGCAATTGCTCATGGTGGCCGGCATAGACCGCTACTTCCAGATTGCCAAGTGTTTCCGCGACGAGGACCTGCGCGCCGACCGCCAGCCCGAGTTTACGCAGATCGACTGTGAGATGAGCTTCGTCGATCAAGACGACGTGCTCAATCTCTTCGAGGCGATGGCCCGCCATCTGTTCAAGGAAATCCGTGGCGTGGAGCTGCCCAAGCTGCAGCGCATGACATGGCACGAGGCCATGAGACGGTTTGGCTCCGACAAGCCCGACCTGCGGTTTGGCATGGAGTTCGTCGAGCTTCAGGATGCCTTCAAGGGCAAGGGCGAGTTCTCTGTCTTCAACGAGGCAGCCTATATCGGCGGTATCTGCGTGCCGGGCTGTGCCGACTATAGTCGCAAGCAGCTCAACGAGCTGACCGATTTCGTGAAGCGTCCGCAGGTGGGTGCCAAGGGATTGGTCTATATCAAGTATGAGGCCGATGGCTCGGTGAAAAGCTCTATCGACAAGTTTTACGCTCCCGAGGTGCTCCTCGACATCAAGAAGCTGATGGGTGCCAACGACGGCGACCTCGTGCTGATTCTCTCGGGCGACAACGCCAACAAGACGCGCGTGCAGCTTTGCAACCTCCGTCTTGAGATGGGCGAGCGTCTCGGGCTGCGCGACAAAAACGTGTTTGAGTGTCTGTGGATTGTCGACTTCCCGCTCTTTGAGTGGAGCGACGAGGAGCAGCGCCTCATGGCCACGCACCATCCGTTCACCATGCCCAACCCCGACGACCTGCCGTTGCTCGACGAGCATCCCGAGCAGGTGCGTGCCTTGGCCTACGATTTCGTGTGCAACGGCATCGAGGTGGGTGGCGGCAGCATCCGTATCCACGACACGCAGTTGCAGGAGCGCATGTTTGAGGTGCTCGGGTTCACCAAGGAGCGTGCCGAGGCACAGTTTGGATTCCTCATGAACGCCTTCAAATATGGCGCGCCGCCCCATGCCGGACTGGCTTTCGGTCTCGACCGTTTCGTGAGCATCATGGCCGGTCTCGACAGCATACGCGACTGTATCGCGTTCCCCAAGAACAACAGCGGTCGCGACGTGATGCTCGACGCGCCATCGGTCATCGACGACAAACAGCTCGACGAGCTGCAGCTCAAGGTAGACCTGAAGAAATAATC
>DBQL01000044.1:0-17987 GCA_002305235.1 Prevotella sp. UBA1395
AGCAAACAGCTGGCGCAAGCCATCGATAGGCTCAAGGCCCAAGGCCTCTATCCGCTGCCAAACAAGAAATACACCAAGCGATATACGTCGTTCAGGTGGATGGTGGGCAATGCCGTCGGCAGACAGATACTGCTCGCCACCGTGAGATAATCTGTCGAGCCGGCAAGCCATGAATGCCGCACCGCATGCCCACGGCAATGCGAGCGCCATATCGTTCCATCCCCGACCGACTTATATCAAACTTCCAATCACCACCCATTATTTCTCAGAACGCCATTGACATGAAAATACTCTTGTTAGGTGAATACAGCAATGTGCACGCCACCTTGGCCGAAGGACTTCGAGAGCTGGGCCACGAGACGATCGTAGCGAGCAACGGCGACTTCTGGAAAGACTATCCCCGCGACATCGACCTGACCCGTAAGCCGGGCCGATGGGGCGGCATACGGCTCATGGCGAGGCTCGCGGCCAACGCCTCGAGGCTCAAGAACTATGACGTGGTGCAGCTCATCAACCCGCTGTTCCTTGAGTTGAAGGCCGAAAAAATGTTCAAAATATACCACCGGCTGCGCCGTAACAACCGGCGAATGTTCATGGGTGCCTTTGGCATGGACTACTACTGGGTGCACGAGAACATGACACGCAAACCACTGCGGTATAGCGATTTCAATATCGGAGAGACCATCAGGCATACCCCCGACGCCCTCAAGGAGCGGCAAGACTGGATTGGAACGGCCAAGGAAACGCTCAACCAAACCATCGCCAACGACTGCGACGGCATCATCGCGGGCCTGTACGAATATTGGGCATGCTATCATCCGCTCTTCACCGATAAGACGACGTTCATCCCTTATCCCATCAAGCCCAAGCCGGAAGTGACCATCGGCGACGAGATGCCGCGACGACCGGTGCGTATCTTCGTAGGTATCAGCAAGGGGCGAAGCGCGTACAAGGGCACCGATATCATGCTGGCCGCCGCCAAAGCGGTGAGAGACAGGTATCCGAGACACGCCGAACTGAAGATCGCCGAGGGTGTTCCGTTCGACGAATACGTCGGGATGATGGACGATTCAGACTGTATTCTCGACCAGCTTTACAGCTATACGCCGTCGATGAACGCCTTGGAAGCCATGAGCAGGGGCATTATCTGCGTGGGCGGCGGAGAGCCGGAGAACTACGAAATATTAGGCGAACGAGAGCTGAGACCTATCGTCAACGTGCAGCCCCACTATGAGAGCGTGTATCAAGAACTGGAGAATCTCGTGCTCAATCCGTCGCGAATACCCTTGCTCAAACGCCAAAGCGTGGAGTATATCCGCCGTCATCATGACTACAAACGGGTTGCCACGCAATATGTCTCATACTATTCGGCTCATGGCGAAAATCGTTAAATACAAATGTGTGGCATGCGGTTATGAGGCCGACGTGTACCAAGGACGGGGCTTCATGGGCCAGCACATCGTCATGATGAACTGTCCCGACTGCCGCAATATCGTGCCCTTGGTGGTGGGTGGCGTCATCGGCGACTCGGCACCATCGTTCAACAGCACGGTGGGCAGGCTGTGCCTGCGCTGCGGAAGTCAAAGCATCCAAGAGTGGAACGGAAAGAGTTGTCCCCGGTGCAGCTCGGAAATGAAGCCCACCGGGGACACGGATTTCTGGACCTGAAGGCCTGTCATGACCGCAATCCCGACCTAATACCATTACTTATGAAGCCCGAACCGACGGCTTCACCCATCACATCTCATCTTAATCGCAACTCGCAGCCGCCAAGGAGCGGCGAGGAGAAGGTCACGGAGCCGGCATCTTTCACATAGACCAACAGCCTGCCCATGTGCACACGCTCATGCCTATCGCGCTTGTCTGAGACATCCTGATTGTCGCTGTTCTCCATGCCCATGAGCGTTCCGCCGCGCGACACATGGCAGGTGACATCGTTGTCGGCCAACTTCACCAGCACACCCTGCTCGTCCACCACGTTAACTTCTATCTGGTAAAAGCCGTCCTTGCCGTCAAGCACCTTTGCCGTCAGGGCGAAAGGCCTGCCGCTCGTCTTGATCTCGTAGGCCGCCACCTGCCTGCCCTGCTCGTCCAAGGCCTCGCCGATGAGCGTTCCCGGCTCGTAAGGAATATCCCAATAAATGATGCCCGACTCATCATCCTTGCGCCGACTGTCGCCCACGATCCTGCCATTGAGGCGCAGGCGGGCTTGCGGCTGGTTGGTGTAGCACACCACACGGATGGTCTGCCCGGCAGTGTAGTTCCACAAATCCTCGGCATAGATGGATGGCGGCTCGCTGCCGTCGCGACGGTTTCGGCCGCCACGGGTATTGTCGTCCACCACATAACTGCCTATGTAGGCCACGGGACGCTCGCTCCACAGCGACGCGCGCCACCAGCCGAGGGGCTTGCGAAATCCGCCGAAATTGAGCAGTCCGGGCTGCGATCCACGCGCCGGCCAGCGTCCGCTCTCGCCAAGATAGTCTATGCCGGTCCAAAGAAACTGCCCGAAAATATAGTCGTTGTCTCTCACGGCCTTCCACGACGGCAGGTCATGCCGGTTTTCCGAACCATAGATCACACGGTCGGGATAGCGCCGATGGTCTTCCCCGTAGCGGCTTTCGGTATAGTTATAACCCACCACATCCACCGCCTCGGGATACTCGGTCTCGTTGCTCATCACCACACCGGCAAGCGCACCGGTGACCGGTCGCGACGTGTCTTCGGCCCTGACCACTGCCGACAACCGTCGTGCTATCTTGCCGATGCGCTCGGCATGCGGCGCGTTGGGGTTGTAACCGCCATACATCGGCTGCGTGATCGAACTGCCGTTAAGCACCGGGTGCGAGTAGGGATCGTTGGGATAGTCCACCTCATTGCCTATGCTCCACAGGAAAACAGAGGTGTGTCTGCGGTCGCGGCGCACCATGTCGCGCACGTCGCGGTCTATCCATTGCTCAAAAAAATCGTACGTTCCCTGAAAGCCCGGCTCTCCCACATTCCAGCCTTTGAGCCATTTGCGCTTGGGAAATTCCCACTCGTCGCTCGCCTCGTCCATCACCAACAGGCCCAGACTGTCGCACAGCGAATAGATCATCGGGGCATGGGGGTTGTGGCTCATGCGTATGGCGTTCACCCCGATAGCCTTCAATTCTTTCAGTCGGCGCTCCCACACCTGCCACGACACGGCATTGCCCAGCACGCCGGCATCCTCGTGCAGACACACGCCCTTGACCTTCATCCACTTGTCATTGAGCGCGAAGCCTTTGTCGGCATGCCATTGCAGGGTGCGGATACCCACATTCATGCGGTCGGTGTCTATCTCGCGACCGTGAAGAAGCAGCCGAAGCTGTGCCTTATATAAATATGGTGTGTCGACCGACCACAGTCTCGGCTTCCGCACACGGAGCGTCACTCCTGCCCGACCATCGGAACCAACCGCGACACTTCCCTCCGCCACCGCGCGGCCATCGGCATCTGTCAGTCTCACCTCGGCGGTCAGCCCGCCGGTGGGTTGCTCCACCTCTATCGTGAATTGCACGTCGGCACCGCCACGCGTCACACGCCTCACGCTCCAACTGTTGCCCCACAGGGCAAAATGTACAGGCTCTGACTTGACGAGCCACACGTTGCGATAGATGCCCGAGCCGGGATACCACCGGCAGTCGGCCGACCGACTATGGTCTACCCTCACAGCCAAAACATTGTCGGCATGGGGCTTGAGATAAGGCGAGAGATCATAGCAAAACGATGAAAATCCATTGGGACGATAGCCCAACAGCTTACCGTTGAGATACACCTTGGAACGGGTATAGACACCCTCGAAACAGACATACCACTTCCGGCGGGGCATCTCCTCCACCTTGAAATGCTTGCGATACCACCCCACGCCACCCGGCAGGTAGCCCGTGCACGACGCCCCGTCGGGCGACAACGGATGCTCCACCGACCAGTCGTGGGGCAAATCGAGCCGCCGCCAACGATTGTCATCATAGTTGGGCGATACTGCCGCGCTATCGTCAGAAAGACTGAAAAGCCAATCGGAGTTCCAGTTGGCACTTTGTCCGAATCCTGTCTGTGCCGGCAAATGGCGGCAGAGAAACAGGCATAACGCGCACAAGATAAGTCTTGGGATTTTTGATGTAGAGGTCTTCATTTGTTTTTGGTTGTTGATACAATTTTCGACTAAGTTAAACAAAAATCCGGAGATTGCCGAAGCCTGATCCCAACAAATTTCAATTGGCTAAAAAAAAGAAGTGAAAAGTTTGTGAATTACGAATTTATAATTACTTTTGCAGCAAATAAAAGCAGTATGATGAAAGAGAAAAAAGCGATAACACTTAAAACGTTGACCAAGAGTAACGTATGGGATATCCAAGAAAATGACGTGTTCCGGATGTGGGAAAGCGCGGAAAGAGACGCCGACCTGAAAGACAACATGCGTCGATACACAGATATTATCAAGAGTGCTTTCGAACTCGAGGAAATCAAGATAGACAAGCCTGAGGTGATCAAGAAATATGAGGCACGCGGCTTTAAGACCGGCATTATCCGCATTGACGACAGCACCAAGCAGCGCATCGCCATCAAGAAGCGTCCCATCCTCAGGGTAACCGACCTGACATACGAGAACATCAGGCATATCTCTGCCGCTAAACTCATCGAGGTGCTCGACCGAAACTTCGGCGGTGGCTGGGAATCGTTGTCGCAAAGCATTCAAGACATCATCGAGAGCGGCTTTGACATCTCCACCACCACACTGCCCCAAGACCGACTGCACAAACCCGGCGGACTCTATGAGAAAAAGCTGAACGACGGATACGAGGTGCTCGAGATTGCCAAGGGCACATGGGTGGAGGCCATCTTCGCCAAAGAGAAACCCGAAATAGAGATTCCCAAAGCCAAGATCAATGCCTTCGAGGAGTTTGAAGACGAGGAGATTGGCGACGAGGAAGATGAGGACTTGGAGATCGAAGACGACTTCAAGCAGGAGGAAGAAGATGACGAGTTTGACGAGGACAAGCTCACGGAAGAGAGCTATCGCACCACCTACGACACCGATCCCGACGACCTGAACTATGAGGCCGAGGAGATCAGCGACGAGGGTGACTTCTGATTTTCGCCTCGATTTCTCTGCCACGACAGAGCTACTATTCCAAACTCAGGTCAGCAATGGCCTATACACCTACCAATTTGGTTTGCCGAAAACTGCGGGCACTGACCGCAAAGGCAAAACAAATTGGTCTTTATTATGCCCATTCGGCAAGACAAAACGTGAACTGCCAAGAGGTGCGCACATCTGTATCAATGACCATTGACTATCGATACCATTCGAGCTACGGGAATCCACGCTATGCTGATTTGATCTTATTGTTTTGCGGAAGCATTCTCGTTATTTTGATCAAGTAAATTCTTTGCGAGAGCTATCGCATCATTTTGCGAAAGCTATCTAAACGGCTCGCGATTACTATCTAATCGTCGCGCGATTACTATCTAATCGGCCTGCGAATACTATCTAATCGCAAAGCCCCTCTTTTACGCACATAACGCTCTCTTTATCAACAGCTTACATAAGCTTGATAAAATCCAATCCCAACCTGAGCTGCCTCACCGGCCATCCGGCACGGAGACATGTCAGAAGATGTAGGGATGCAAGTTGGGTTGAAGGTAAAACTGCCACCGGCAACCCACCGTTGACCAAATAAAACTCATCCCCTATGGATTCGGTGCACGATTCCATAGGGGATGAGTTGCAGACCAATGAAAAGAAAAATACTTCACTGTCACGTAACCACGAAAGAGCAATGACCCTATCGGCCATTGCTCATTCTTGTGGGGTTTAGAAGAACAGGTAGCGGTTGTCTACCACACCGGCCTTGATATAAAGCTCGTTCATGAAATTGCCGGCATACTGCATGGTCTTCTGACGGAGCTTCATCTCTTGAGCCTTCTCGTCAAACTTGGCGGCGTTCTTGGTGCGCTTCACTACCTTGAACTGGTAAACGCCGGCCTGACCCTTGACGGGATGCGAGCTGAACGCGCCCTGCTTGGTGGCATACACGGCACCGCTCAATGCCGGCTCGCTGGCTCCTGTGGCCTGAACGAACACCGGAGCGGCAAACGTCACCTGATTGACGGTAAGCACCTGAGCACCCTTGGCCTTGGCGGCGGCAATGCTGTTGACACCCTTGGCCTTGGCAATGAGTTGCTCGGCCTTCTTGTCACGCAGCACCTCCTGCTTCACCATCTCCTTCACCTGAGCATCGTCCAAGCCACGGTAGCCGATGGGGTGGATCTTGTCGCAGATGACAATCAAGAGGTTGTTGCCGTTGTCGCCACACTCATACATCTTGGAAACTTCGCCCTCCTTGGCCTCGAAGAGCCACTTCATGGCATCGCGCGTAGAGCGAATGCCGGCCAAATAGTGCTGGCTGGTGGTGATATCCTTGGCCTCGAGCACCTTGTAACCGCTCTTGGCAGCATTCTTGGTAATGTCGGCAGCAGTGAGGTTGGCACTGGCAAAAGCGCTGAACTTATTGAAGATAGTGCCACGGGTGGCCTTGGAATAGTCTATTTCCTTCTTCACAACGGCAGCCGTGTACTTGTCGATCATATTCTTGCGGTCAAGCACTTGAACAATGAGGTTACCTTGTGACAACGTAACGTTCTTGGTCTCGTTAACGCCCATCGTGAGCAAGCTCATGAGGTAACCCTGCGTCTCCTTGTCCATCGAGTTGGAATACTCGTACTGACGGGTGGTGAGCCACTGCTCCTGACCATCCTGACCATACTTCTTGGCGATGGCGGCAAAGTCGGCACCGGCACCGAGCGCGGCATAGATAGAGTCGGCGCGTGTGTGTGCCTCATCGGGAGTGGTGCCTCCTACCTGAATGGCGCGGAACTTCACAGAGTCGGGCAACTGCGTCTTGGCCACCAGCTTGATGATGTTCAGGCTGTTATCCTGCACGTTTTCTACCGGGCCGAGGGTCTGACCCACCGTCATGGAGTCGAGTTTCTGTGCAATATCCGTGGGGAATGCCTCCTTGCCTACGGGCACACCAAGATAGGGAACGGCCGAGGTGCTCTTGCGAATCACGGTGTTGGGATCGTCGGCAGTGGCAAGTTCCTTGGCATATCCGTCGAACTGCTTGCGAAGTTCGGCGCGGTCTGCGGCAGAAGCCGTGATCTGAACGCTGACGTACTTGATGTCACGACTCTCGATATTCTGCTGGAAACGTGCCTTCAACTCGTCGTACTTGCTCTTCAGGTCGGCATCAGAGATCTGAACCTTGGCATCCTGAACGCTCGAATACGGATAGGCGGCCAACTCAATCTGGCTCTCTTGGCTCTCCTCGTTGAAGCTCATCTTGGCCTCGACAGGGTTGGAAAGGAAGCAGTGGGCGAGCAATCCGTTATATTTTTGCAACAGCAATTGCTGGCGCAACGACTTCTCCACATAGGTCCAATACTTGTAAATGGCAGTCATCTGCTCATAGCCTTGGGCATTGGTACCCTGCTGAGTCTTGTACTGAGCCAAGAACTGCTTGAGCTGGTTGGCGTCGAAACGTCCGGTCTGACGATTGACAAAGGGGGTGGACAGCAGCATTTGGTTGGTACCTTCGTTGAGGACATTCTGCATCTCGTCATCGGTTACGGTAAGCCCCAACTCATCACACTCTTTCTTGATGATCTGGTATTGCACGTAGTTTTGCCATACCTGATCACGAAGTTGGTTGAGTTGCTCGTCGTCAAGATTGTCTTGCCCCATGAGCTTCATGGCCTCGGTGGCCTCGTCTACCTGCTTGGCGAAGTCTTCATAACTAATTTTCTCACCTAACACCTCACCGATCTGCTGGCGCTCATTGTTGCGAGAAGACTCGCAAGAACGAAAGGCTTCTTCGGCGATGAAAGCAAAAAGACCGAAACCGATAATGGCTATCAGCGTCACTCCTCTGCTTCTGATTTTTCCTAATACTGCCATTTGTTTGAATGTTTTATTATTATTTTCTTATTTATTTCATTATAGTTTGAGGCACTTCCATATTATAAAAAGCGTACAAATTTACTAAATTATTGTCAAACAAGGGAATTTTTATAGAAGAAAATGTCTTAAATATTAGCATTATGCGTCAATATGAAGCCTCACAAGTTCTATCTTGGTCATGGTCTTCTTGATGACTCTGAAATTGAACTTTCCCACTTTCACGATTTCGTTGAGCTTGGGGAAACTTTGGAAATGGTGCAGAATAAGCCCGCCCAAGGTCATATACTCATCACTCTCGGGCAGCTCAAGGTCGAACATCTCGTTCAGACGGTCGATCTCAAGACGTGCCGACAACAGGTAATCGCCATCGTCCAACCGCTTGGCCACATAGTTTTCCACGTCGTGCTCGTCTTGGATATCGCCGAAAATCTCTTCCACGATATCTTCCAAAGACACAAGGCCGCTGGTACCGCCAAACTCGTCGACCACCACACCAAGGCTCTTCTTCTGTTGAAGAAATGTGCGCATCAGTTTCTGCGCGGTCATGGTCTCCGGCACAAAAGGCAGCGTGCGTACATAGTCTTGCCAACGTTCGGGCCGATGAAACAGCTCCTGCGTGTGGATATACCCCACGATATGGTCTATATCCTCCTTGTAGACAATGATTTTCGACTTGCCACTCTCCATAAATTTCTGTCGCAGTTCTTCCAAGCTGCAACTCTCCATGTCGACGGCCTGAATCTCTGTGCGAGGTATCATGCAGTCGCGCACACGGATATCGGGAAAGTCGAGGGCATTCTGAAAGATTTTCACCTCGTCGTCGACAGAATCCTCGTTGGGCGCGTTGTCGATGGAGCTTTGCACCAGATAGTCGAGATCTACCTTGGTAAACCCGTCACCATCCACATCCTGTACCAGTCGGATGCCCACCACGCGGAGCAACAGCCGCGACATGGCCGTGGCCAACTTACTGACGGGCCACAATAGAACATAGAAGAAATAGGCTATGGGAGCAAAGAAGGTGAGCAACGTGTTGGGGCTGCTCTTGAAAAATGTCTTGGGAAGAAACTCGCCCGTGAACAGCACAATGAGCGTGGAACAGATGGTGTTGAGGGGGACCTGTACGCCGGGATCGATGCCGGCGAAGAGCGTTTGATTGAAGAGACGCGCAAACAATATGCCGTAAATCACCAGCACCACGTTGTTGCCCACGAGCATGGTAGACACAAATCCGTTGGCATGGCGATAGAAATAAGACAGGAACCACTGCGAGATGCCGTTCTTGCCCTTATCCATCTCGAGCAGCATCCGATTGCTTGAGACAAACGCTATCTCCATGCCCGAGAAGAAAGCACTGAAGATCATGGAGATGATAATGCCGATGATGAGCGAAAACAGATGGGATTCCAAAGCTATAACGGATTTTGATTACTACTGCGCTGGGGTATGGCCTGCTGACGCTGAGACTTCTGAACACTGTCCTGCTTGGCGCGAACGGTGTCGGGAACGTCGCTTGAGCCATCGAAATCGCCGCGCTCGAACGAACCTTTGGAGTTGGACACGTAATAGCGGGTCATCTTCTCGTCGGAACGGAAATAGCTGCCTTCAAGGGTTCGCTCGGGGGTGACGAGGTGGGAATAGCGATTGGAGTAGAACTCATGCTTGTTCTGGTCCCAAAAGAGTTGCTCGCTTCTGAACCGCAATCCGTCTTTGGTCAGGACCCTGACCCGCGAGCGAAGTTCCCAAATGCGCTGCTGGTCATAGTAGAAAGCGGTATCACACTGGATATAAGCATGAATGTGAAACTTCTCGTCAAACTGTGTAAGGAAAAGGCCTTTGTCAAAAATCCAACGCGACGGGCGCTTGTTCTGGTTCACCTCCCACCGCTCGGTGACAATGCGATACTTGATAACGCCCGAGTCGGAGATCAATGTGTTGACACCCCATGTGGTCATCACAGCCACCGAGTCGCGGTCATGGATAGCGCCGGCAGTGTGTTCCACCGCTTCCTCGCAAGAGGAAATCGTGACGGCCAACACAAAGGTCAATATATAATAAAGGTGTCTCAAGATGGTATGCGGATGATATTAGTCTACCTTCCACTTGGCGAACCAACGCTCGTTGAACGTAAGTCCGATGTTGATGCGGAACGTATTCTCGGTGATGAAGTTCTTAGCCGACTGCCGCGCCCACTGCGCACTGATGTTGATCAATGAACGGTTGTTGTGCCTGTTCACCACGGGAATGCCGAAACCCAAACTGGCACTCAACTCTTTAGGCCCGTCTTGCCCGTTGATATAATAATATGGTGTGGCGTATGACACTCCGAGGCGATAATGAATGCGCTTGGCAAAGTTGATGCTCATCTCTTGAGGGCAGAGGTCTGCGCCTAACGTGAGCTTGTGACGGTCTTGGTAAATATCCGACCGCATGGTGTAAGACACCTGATTGTCGGCACCCATCGATTCCCGGGGGGCTTGGACACTGCCCCATTTCTGCAGGCTGTAGTCCAGTCCCACCTTGATCTTGTTGGCGTGATTGTACATCATGCCGACACCGAGGGTAGTAGGAATCTCCAAGTTGAGCTTGTTGGCCGCGGTGCTTTCGTATGCCGCGGTATCCGAAACACCGGTCTGTGAGTTGGTGGAGATGATCTCCAACTTGGGCGAACCGCCAATGCTGTGACCGGGACTGAAGGTAGCACCCAGCGTGAGGGCATCGTTTTTGGTGAGAGAGAATGTGTATTGCGCGCCAAAATCAACCTTGTAGTTTCTCACGTCGGCGGTATGCCGCTTGGTCAAAGTATTGGCATAGCTGTCACTATAACTACTCAACAACGTGCGCGTATAAGATCCATAGAGATAGCTGCCGTTTACACCGATGGCCAAACCGTTGAGGGGTTCCCATCCTATTCCCAAGTAAACCTGATGCAACCCGCCACTGCCGATGAACGTATTGGTCACCAATACATTATTGCCGGCAACGACTTTCTCAGACGTGGAGTAAGAATATCCGATGTTGGAATACGGCAAAATACCGAAGCTCACACCCACATGCCTGAAGGCTCTGAACCCTGCCACGACATATTCGAAGTTGGCATTGTTGGCATTCAACTTCTTGTTGCCTTCCTTAAAATTGGTGATTTGGCCGGCAATACCCGCATCAAAAATGAAAGAAAGGCTGTCGATGGCAGAATAGGAAGCCGGATTCTGATAGTTGATTTGGTTTCCCTCATGAAAACCCAAGCTCAATCCATTCATACCACGATTAAAACCCGATGACTGTTCGCCTAAAGTGCCCAAGCCATACTGGCTGTAAGGCGAGTTGGTGCCACTTTGGGCAATAACACCTTGGACTATCAACGACAGCAAAACGGTAGCCGCTAAATATCTCTTCATTATAAGAATTTTTCGTTTTAATTCCGTATCAGACTCCTTTTCCGAAAGTCAACTGCAAAAGTATTGAAAAAAAACGAAACAAAAGCACGATAAGTGGAAATAATAAGGTATTTTTGCATCGTGAAACGTTTCAATTGTTATTTTAGAACACTATGCCTGACTGTTTTTATTTTCTTAACAACAGGCAGTCATGCTCAGGCCGACAGTTCACGGCTAAAACAGATGGACAGCGTAAGGATTTACCTGCTCACCTGTTCGCCCGGACAAGAAATATGGAGTCTGTATGGACACACGGCCATCAGAATACAGGATCCGGTTCAGAATCAAGACCTCGTGATCAACTACGGGATGTTCAACTTCCGTCAGAAAAACTTCATATTGAATTTCATATTCGGACTAACCGATTATGAGATGGGAATCGTTCCTTTTCAGATGTTCATGATCGAATATGCCCGGCAGGGACGGGGCGTTATCCAACAACAACTGCATCTTTCCGCTCAAGAAAAGGCGTCGATTATCCAAGCCGTAGCCGAAAATTATCAGCCGGCCAACCGAAAATATCGCTATAACTATTTCTATGACAATTGCACCACACGTGCAAGAGACATGCTGGTGACGCATTTGGATGGCAAGACAGAATATGTAGTCGATCCGACGGAGACGCCATCCTACCGCGAGATGATTCATGAGTGGAACGAAAAGCATCGATGGGCACG
Source organism: Prevotella sp. UBA1395 (assembly GCA_002305235.1). Taxonomy (GTDB): domain Bacteria; phylum Bacteroidota; class Bacteroidia; order Bacteroidales; family Bacteroidaceae; genus Prevotella. The sequence goes on from DBQL01000044.1 coordinate 12,099, forward strand.
CTTCGGCAATGACCTTTTGCTGGGTGTGAAGGCTGATTTCAAGACCGATTACGTGGCACAGCAGTTTCTTCCCGAACGTCTTCGCGAGGATTTCGCCAAGGCAACAGTTGTACAGAGCAACGGCAGGAAGACCCCATTGGTAGATGCCGAGACCGAAATTCTCACTCCCAACTCCCTCAACGCCAAAGAGGCGACATCTGTTTGGGATTCTGTCAGTCCTTCAATCCTGTTCCTCACGCTGCTCGTTGTCATTGCCTTGGTTTCTTTATGGGAGCTGAAACGTGCCAAGACCCTTTGGATTTTAGACCTCGTTCTCCTCACCCTTGACGGATTGGCAGGTCTCGTTTTGCTGGCAATGATATTTTCACAGCACCCTACCGTGAGCTTGAATTTTCAAATCTTATTGCTGAATCCTCTGTCTGCCATATTTGTATATTCCGTTATCAATAAGGAAGTTAAAGGGAAATACCACCGCTATTGGACATGTTTCGCGCTTTGTATTCTCCTCTTCATGATTGGCGGAATCTTCCAAGATTATGCTGAGGGAATGTACTTTTTGGCACTCACTTTGCTCATAAGGGTTTGTATCAATCAGTATATCACCCGTAAACCCACGTACAATCGATGAGATACTTGGCTTTTATATTGGCGGCAATCACCTCGGCAGAGATGCAGGCTTTCCAGCTTGCACCGAGACTTGTGGTCAATATCACCATCGACCAGTTGCGATCCGACTACATCGAGGCCTTCACTCCGCTTTACACCACGGGTGGATTTCGTCGTATCTTGCGCGAGGGGCTCATCTATGACGGTGCGGCTTATCCGTTTTCTCCTGTCGACCGGGCCTCTGCCACGGCCACGTTGACCACCGGCGCAGCACCCTATTACCACGGCATCATTGCCACAAGATGGCTCGATCGGGAGACGCTTCAGCCCGTTTTCTGCGTTGACGACGTTAAACACGGGAGTTCCCCACAGCGCATGAAGACATCGACCGTTGCCGACGAACTGAAGATCAGCACTGACGGCGCGGCCATCGTGTATTCCTTTTCTGCCAATCGCGAGACGGCAATCCTGTCTGCCGGGCATGCCGCCGATGGCGCATTTTGGATCGAAAAGCATGAGGGATGGAAGGGAACATCCTTTTATCCCAACACGCCCGAATGGCTGAAAGGCTATAACAAGACCGTCTCCAAAAAGCCCAACGGCTCCTCTACCAACACTAATGATGCCGTAGTGGATGCCTCTTTGCAAGCCATCACATCGGCTTCGATGGGCAAAGACGACATTTCCGACATTCTATACATCTCACTTTCGGCCGCCAAAGCAGACGGAAGTCCGGTCACGCACTGGCAAACCGAAATGGAAAGTGTATACATGCAGCTCGACAACACCATCGAAAGGCTGATCAATGGCATTGAAAAGCAGATCAGTCTCGACCAAGTGCTGTTCGTGTTGACCTCCACAGGCTATGCCGAAGAGAGTGCCACCGACCTGAGCAAATACCGTATTCCCACCGGAACCTTCTATATCAACCGCACCGCCAACCTCCTGAACATGTATCTTGGTGCCATTTACGGGCAAGGAAGATACGTTGAACAGACCTACGGCAACCAAATGTATCTCAACCACAAGCTAATAGAACAGAAGCGTGTGGGCATGTCCGAGATTCTCAGTCGCAGTCAGGAGTTCCTGATTCAGAATGCCGGCGTGGCAGATATCTATACCAGCGACCGTCTCTTGGCGGGCAATTTCGATATTCTGAAATACAGAAACGGATTCCACCCCACCCTCAGTGGCGATATCACCATTGAGGTAACACCGGGATGGAAGCTCCTCAACGAAGATACACAGCAATCATATACCAGCAGGGCCGGCTTTGTTCCATTCCCCATTGTATTCATGGGTGCCGGCATCAAGGCCCAGCACATCTCAAAACCGGTTACGGCAGACTGCATTGCGCCTACCGTGGCCAAGGCCATCCGCATTCGTGCCCCGAATGCTTGTAACGCCGGTCCTTTGTTCTGAACAATCCTGTCTTTTACAGAACAAACTGCGCAAATCATCATTTTTTATCGGGATTGTTATCCCGAAATGGCCCAATTAAATGCCATTTAAGATAATTTTGCGAAAAATTCTTCGTAATTTTGCAAATCATTGAAGTAGAAACAAATAATTAAATATATATGAACTTCAACAAATTTCTTACATCATTGTTTGGCGATAAGTCGAGCAGGGATATGAAATTGATTCAACCGATGGTTGAAAAAGTCAAGGAAGCCTATCCTGACATTGAGAAATTAAGTAACGACGAGCTGCGTGCCAAGAGCCAAGAGATTCGCAAATATGTCCAAGATGCGGCCAAGCCCTATCTTGACAAGATTGAGGAACTGAAAGCTCAGATAGAAGAAACACCTATCGATGAGCGCGAGCCGATCTTCAACGAGATCGACAAGCAAGACAAAGAGATGCTTGAGGCTCTCGAGACCGCACTCAACGAGGTAACGTCGGTGGCTTACAGCATTGTCAAAGACACTGCCCGCCGCTTTGCCCAGAATGCCGAAGTGGTGGTCACCGCTACCGACTTCGACCGCGAGCTTGCCGCCAACCCTGCCAACGACTTTATCACCATCGACGGAGACAAAGCCATCTACCACAACGAATGGACCGCCGGCGGCAACAAGATCAAGTGGGACATGGTTCATTATGATGTCCAGATCTTCGGCGGCATCGCGCTCCATCAGGGCAAAATCGCCGAGATGGCAACCGGTGAGGGTAAGACACTTGTAGCCACACTGCCCGTTTTCCTCAACGCCTTGACCGGCAATGGCGTCCACATGGTGACCGTCAACGACTATTTGGCCAAGCGTGACTCCGAATGGATGGGGCCATTATATGAATTCCACGGACTTTCCGTAGACTGTATCGATAAGCACCAGCCCAACTCCGAGGCACGTCGCAAGGCTTATCAGGCTGATATCACCTTCGGAACCAACAATGAATTTGGTTTCGATTACCTGCGCGACAACATGGCTCTCTCTCCCAAAGACTTGGTTCAGCGTCGACATAACTTCGCCATTGTCGATGAGGTCGACTCCGTTTTGATCGATGATGCCCGTACCCCGCTCATCATTTCCGGACCTATTCCCAAAGGTGAGGACCAGATGTACGAAGAGTATCAGCCGCTGATCGAAAGACTTTACGAGGTGCAACGCAAGCAAGCCACCGAGTTGCTGGCCGACGCCCGCCAGAAAATCAATGAGGGTCGTGAGAAGAAAGATCAAAACCTTACCGACGAAGGCTTCCTGAGCCTGTACCGGTCTTATAAGGCTCTGCCCAAGAACAAGGCATTGATCAAGTATCTCTCGGAAGAAGGCATCAAGTCGGGCCTGCAGCGCACCGAGGAGATTTATATGGAAAACAACAACCGCCTGATGCCAAAAGCCATCGAACCGCTATACTTTGTGGTAGACGAGAAACTCCATAGCGCGGAGTTTACCGATAAAGGTTCCGACTGGCTGGCCAAGCAAGTCAATGACAAGCAACTGTTTGTGCTGCCCGATATCGCCGACCAGCTCTCGGCTCTCGAGGCCGACACTTCCCTCTCCGACCAAGAACGCTTGGACCGCAAGGACGACATGCTCAACAATTACGCCGTACAAAGTGACCGCGTACACACCATTCGCCAGTTGCTCAAGGCCTACACCATGTTCAACAAGGACGATGAATACGTGGTGATGAACGGCGAGGTCAAGATTGTCGACGAGCAAACGGGCCGTATCATGGAAGGGCGCCGCTGGAGCGACGGACTTCATCAGGCGGTCGAGGCCAAGGAGCACGTGAAGATCGAAGCTGCCACACAGACCTTCGCCACCATCACCTTGCAAAACTATTTCCGCATGTACCACAAGCTCGCCGGCATGACCGGTACGGCAAGTACGGAGGCAGGAGAGTTTTGGGACATCTATAAGCTCGACGTTGTAGAGATTCCTACCAACCGCCCCATTGCCCGCCACGACCTCGACGACCGTGTGTACAAGACCAATCGCGAGAAGTATCGCGCCGTCATCGAGGAGATTGAGGAGATGCGTGTCAGTGGTCGCCCCTGCCTTGTAGGTACCACATCGGTTGAGATCTCCGAGCTTTTGTCGAAGATGCTCACCATGCGCAAGATCAATCACGAGGTGCTCAATGCCAAGCGTCACCAGTATGAGGCCCAGATTGTGGCCGAAGCCGGAAAGAGCACCGCCGGTATCGTCTATGTGGCATCAGATGGAAAGGCCTTCACCGACAAGCCGTCGGCCGTGAAATATCAATCCGACCTCATCACTGCCGCCACCAATGGCGACAAGCACGCAGATGCCTCACTCGTGGGCAAAGACGCGCAATCGCTCATACAAAGCGAGGAACGCCTGCTGGGTGCTGTGACTATTGCCACCAACATGGCCGGTCGCGGTACCGATATCAAGCTCACCCAAGAGGTGAAAGATGCCGGCGGACTGGCCATCATTGGCACCACGCGCCACGAGAGCCGTCGTGTAGACCGACAATTGCGCGGTCGTGCCGGCCGTCAGGGCGACCCCGGCTCGTCCGTTTTCTATGTATCGTTGGAAGACGACCTCATGCGCAAGTTTGGAAGCGAGCGCATTGCCAAGGTGATGGACCGTCTCGGCTTCGAGGACGGCGAGCGTATCGAGAGTTCGATGATCTCCAAGAGCATTGAGCGCGCGCAGAAAAAGGTGGAGGAAAACAACTTCGGCATTCGTAAACACCTGCTCGAATACGACGACGTGATGAACAAGCAGCGCACCGTGATCTATGAGAAACGCCGCCATGCCCTCATGGGTGAGCGTATCGGCATGGACATCACCAACGTGATTTGGGACCGCGTGGTCAAGATTATCGAGACCAATCCCTATAACGATGCCAAAGACTCGTTCTTCGAGACACTCTCGATGGAGATGCCCTTCACGCAGGAAGAATACGAGAACACCAACAAGGAGGAACTTGAGGAGCGTGCCTTCCAAAGCGCGATGGCGGCCTTCAAGCGCAAGACCGACCGCATTCAGACCGACTCTTACCCTGTCATCAAGGAAGTGTTTGAGAATCAAGGACAGAATTTCCAGTTCATTCTTGTTCCCATCACCGACGGACGCCACGTTGTTCAACTGCGTGTCAACCTGCAAGAAGCCTACGAAACCCAAGGCAAGAACATTGTCAAGGAGTTTGAGAAGTTTGTCATGCTCAACATCATCGATGACAACTGGAAAGAGAACCTGCGCCAACTCGACGAGCTGCGGCACAGCGTTCAGAATGCCTCCTACGAGCAGAAAGACCCGTTGCTCATCTTCAAACTTGAGAGCGCGAAACTCTGGGACAGCATGATCGACGACATGAACAACCGCATTTCCAGCTTCCTCATGCGTGGTCAGATCCCCGTCCAGGTACAGCAGGAGCAACCTGTCCAAGATGCTGCGGCCGTAGAACAGTCTGCCCCGAGGTACAAGGAGCAGAAAGACGATTTCGACGACATGCAGCAGGCACAGCAACAGGCCGCCGGACAGGACACCCGCGAGAACGTGCAGCAACGTCATGAGCCTATCGTTCACGAAAAGATGCCTCGCCCCAACGACCCTTGTCCCTGCGGTAGCGGCAAGAAATTCAAGAACTGTCACGGCAAGGGACTGCGCTAACCGGCAGTCTCCACGCCATCAACACATAGGCGCGGCACCCCGATGGGGTGTCGCGCCTAAATGTATATTCGTAAAATCGTCTCCGCACGAGAATGTGCGGCTCATACCGGCCGAGACGTTATGACGAGTCGCGGCACGGCTCCGACCCGAGGTTCAGATGGCCTCGTCCTGACCACCAAACAAGTCTCCGGCCTCG
>DBQL01000044.1:18023-21203 GCA_002305235.1 Prevotella sp. UBA1395
TCGGGCATGACGTCGAGCGGACTGATGAGGTAGCCCAAGGCTCCGATGATGATGGCCTTATCCTTGATCGACACCTTGTCGCTCTGCAAAGTGTAGAACAAAATGAGTGCCGCATAGACAAACTTCGCGCCGGCTCGCTTGGCGATGCGCGCGATCTTCTCGACAAACTCACTCTGCGTGAACTTGTCCTTGTACTTCATGAAGTCGGGCAAATCAATTTTATTCATGTCTTCGTATTATGGATTGGTTTGTTGTTGTCTGTCTTCAAATTCCAACACCTTATTAATATATGCATCCACCTCGGGCCGTGCGGCCTTGATATTGCGCAGCTTCGTGCGGGTGATGGCGGTCTGCACAGCCTTGATGCCTGCCGCGATGGCGATGCCGATGGCCAGTGCCACCATGAGCGTCATCATGCCCGAGCGCCACGGCAGACTCTCCGCCGGGAAGGCATTGAGCACCACCAAGGGTATGACCGCGATCACCCCATAGACCGTCTGCTGCGTGCGGGCCGAGCCCTCTCTGTCGAGCACGGCCTGATAGTCGAACAGATAGTCGTCCAAGTCTTCACGAGAGACCTTGCCCTCGTCCATCTTGGGAAAGGCGGGATCGCTCTCATGCTCGACAATGACCTTATTCACCCTGTAAGCGAAATCGTCAAGTAAGTTGGGTTGTAAATCTCTCATTCTATATAATAACCCTCCAAAGGAGATTTTATTGTGGTTGGCGGAAAGAAATGAAAAAGTAAGACAGTGCCCTGATAAGCCGGGTTCTGTATCCTCCCAAGACAGGAGGAGCTCCATCATTTATCTACATTGCAAGTCACCCTGCAACTCCAGCGTTCTACCCTCCGTCGTTGACAAGTCATCGGGCGGGCAACCCTGTGACGACGGTTTACATGAACTTGCAGCCTCCAGACGGCACGGCATGACGGTCACCCGCCACCCGGTGGTCTCTTACACCACCTTCTCACCCTTGCCACCCACGAGAGATGGCGGTTATTTTCTTCTGCCTACACCTACTGTCACCAATAGCTTCTATTTTCGGAAGTGGAGCGCCCTGCGCTGCCCGGACTTTCCTCTCGCCTCCCGAGGGAAGCCAGCGATAGAGCCGGGGCACTGCCTTACTGCCCACAAAAGTAATAAAATATCTTGGAAAAAAGGGTGTGACCATTAAGTTTTTGAAAGATTTTAAAAGATTGTAAAATAACTTTGACCACTACTTAAATGCCGTTAAGTGTTGAAAATGAATTGTTAAAATCGAATAAAAAGATACGACAAAATGGCACAATCAGGAAATTTGAGACTATATTTGCAACACGTTCAACAGCAGGTGGCGACTAACCGGCAGGTCGTTGAAAATCTGTCGACTACGTTTCCCATCATCATGAAATCAACAAACATAAATAACAACAGACGTATGAAAAAGTATTCCAACTATTTGCTTGCAGGTATCTGCGTCGTAGCCTTGGCACTTTCTGCCGGCTCGTTTATCAAAGTCAACGCGTCGACCAACGAGACGGCCCAGACCGCGCAGCCCGTAGACCTCACTTATGCTGCCGACAAGGCGCTGCCTGCTGTGGTACACATCAAATATGTGCAAAACTCCAAGACACAGACCATAGAGGTGCAGAGCGACCCTTTCTCTGATTTCTTCTCCGACCCGTTTGGCTTTTTCGGTAATCCGCAGGGTCAGGGCGGCACCCAGAAGCGACAGGTGCGCACGCCAAAGAAGCAAGCCACCGGTTCGGGCGTGCTCATCAGCTCCGACGGATATATCGTGACCAACAACCACGTGGTCAACGGTGCTGACGAATTGACAGTGACACTCGAGGACAACCGCGAGTTCAACGCCCGCATCATCGGTACCGACCCCACCACCGACCTTGCCCTTATCAAGATCGATGGCAAGAACCTGCCGTCACTTCCCATCGGCGATTCCGACAAGATTCGCGTGGGCGAATGGGTGATTGCCGTGGGAAATCCCTTCGGTCTGAACAACACCGTTACCGCGGGCATCGTGAGTGCCAAGGCCCGCTCGCTGGGACAGAACGGCGTGGAAAGCTTCATCCAGACCGATGCCGCCATCAACCGCGGCAACTCGGGAGGCGCATTGGTCAACACCAAGGGTGAGCTTATCGGTATCAACGCCATGCTTTATTCCGAGACGGGTTCATACGCCGGATACGGATTTGCCATTCCCACGACCATCATGAACAAGGTGGTGGCCGACCTGAAGCAGTATGGCACCGTGCAGCGCGCCTTCCTCGGCGTGAGGGGCCAAGACCTGCTCAACTATATCAACAGCCAGAAAGACGACAACAAGGAGATTCCCGACTTCGGAACCAATGACGGCGTGTATATTGCCGATGTAGAGGACAACGGCGCGGCAGCCGAGGCCGGCATTGTCAAGGGCGACGTGGTGACCGGCATCGACGGCAAGAAGGTCACCAAGATGGCCGAGCTGCAGGAGATTGTCAACGGCAAGCGCCCGGGAGACAAGGCTACCATCGAGTGGATGCGCAACGGTAAGAAGATGAGCAAGACCGTCACGCTGAAAAACCAGCAGGGCAATACCAAGGTGATGAAGACCGCCGACCTTGACGTGCTCGGCGCAAAGGTCATCCCGGTGAGCGAGAGTCTCAAGAAACAGTTAGGCATCAGCTACGGCCTTCAGGTACAGGATGTCAAGAGCGGAGCGTTCAAGAACGGCGGCATCAGCGACAGCTTTATCATCCTCACGGCCAACGACCGGCCCATGAAAGCCATCTCTGACCTTCAGGAAGCCGTGAAATCGGCATCGATGAGCAAGAATCCGGTACTCTTTATCACCGGCATCTGGCCATCGGGCAAGACCGACTACAAAGCCATCAAGGTGGGCGACGAGTAACCGCCACACCCCCGACCACAGTTCTCAAGCCCTGTGAAGCCCCGCGCCTCACAGGGCTTTTTGCATGGGCAGAAACCTATGGATCGCGCGGCAGCCAGTCGGCCGCACGAACGGTCACCCGACGCGGCACACCGCCAAGGCCACTCTCCAAATCGATACAACAATCTAATATACAGAGTTTTACGCATCCACAAGACAGAGCACGTGCCATTAACCCATGTCGTCATACGATCATTGAAAAAACATGCCGAAACAAGGTTTTTCAATAAAAACTTATTCTCTTTGCGAAAG
>DBQL01000073.1:0-203 GCA_002305235.1 Prevotella sp. UBA1395
ACCTTGGTGATGTTTTGGCTGGCTGCCGCCATGATACTCTGCCCGGCACTCACAGAGCCGGTGACGCTCACGATGTCTGTCTTAGCACTTTCTGCCATCGCGTTGCCCACGACACTGCCCTTGCCCGTCACGATGTTGATCACACCCGCGGGCAGTCCGCTCTCCTCCACCACATGAGCAAACTCACAGCAGTTTTCGGGCGT
>DBQL01000073.1:222-875 GCA_002305235.1 Prevotella sp. UBA1395
CGGGCAATGAGGAAGAACGGGAAATTCCACGGCAGTATTCCGGCCACCACGCCGATGGGGCGTCGCGTGAGGATAATGGTCTCACCCTTGCGGTCGCTCGGAATCACCTCGCCCTCGATCTGCCTCGCAAACGAGGCCATATAGTCGAAGTAGTCGGCCGTGACATCCACCTCCACCGTGGCCCACGTTCGTGTCTTGCCCTGTTCGCGCATGATGATATCGATAAAGCTGTCGCGGCGCTTGCGCACGCCATCGGCCAACCTGTTGAGNNTATTTCGCCCGCTCGATGGCAGGCAGTGCGGCCCATGCCTTCTGCGCGGCACGGGCGGCGTCCAAGGCCTCGTCCACATCCTCGATGGTACCCTCGGGCTGCCGAGACACCACCTCCTCTGTCGAGGGATTCAACACGTCGATCCACCGCCCCGACCGTGCCTCTACGAACCGGCCGTTGATATACATTTTCAAATCTTTCATTGTTTAGTCGTTTTAAGAGATTGATGTAGTTATGTTTTGAATTGTCACAAATATAACCGTTTTGTGAGTACACCGCAAGCATTATTGCAAAAAATCATGTTGATATATCATTTTTTTAAGACTTGCCACCTGATTTTTAACCCTCATTTCGAGCATTCCCGCATGATGGAGACACTCAT
>DBQL01000073.1:924-9427 GCA_002305235.1 Prevotella sp. UBA1395
ACGATTCTTTTTGTACGTTAAAAGTATATGCCTACCTTTGCAAGCCTGTTTTAAGGATATTCTAATTAGTAATCTGACTATCAGTGACACTCAGAATGAAAAAAATGAAAAAAAGCGTCAGGCTCACGTCGGTGATGACTTTGTCGGCCATGCAACTTTTGAGTTCAACGGCACTTCACGCGGAAGACCGCCATGTTGAGACCTTAACCCCACCAGTGAACGTTTCGGGAGAAAATCCGGTTGAGAAAACAGACAGCGCGCGTTATCAGGCACCTGTCAACCTGAACGAGATTGTCGTTACAGGCCAAGGCAGTGCCATTCAGAAGCGCCGACTGTCATCAGAGGTCACCACCGTCTCGGCAGCCGACCTCGCCCGGTCGCCCTCATCGCGCTTGGATCAGGGCCTTCAGAACCTGCTGCCCAACGTGCAGGTAACCCTCACCAACGGTCAACCCGGCACCACCTCGATGATCAAGGCCCGCGGACTGTCGTCGGCCCTGACCAACTCCACGCCCGTGATCTATGTCGACGGCGTGCGCATGGACAACCTCAACACCGGCACCACGCTCATGAACCGGCTCACCGAGACCCTGCTCGGGGGCAATGTCGATGGTGCGACGGCGGCTTCAGGCTCCATCTCCGACATTCCCGTGGAGAACATCGACCACATAGAATATGTGTCGGGTGGCGCGGCCACCACGCTCTATGGCTCCGACGCGGGCAACGGCGTGTTGCAGATCTTCACCAAGAAGGGCGGCAAGGGTCGCTTCTCGGGGTCGGCGGGCGTGGAAATCGGCTTCGACACGCCCAACGCGCAGTATTATTATTACGACCGTACCAAGGACCTGCTCAACCAAACGGGCTTCGAGGAGAAGTACCGGCTGTCGTTCTCGGGTGGCAACGAGCGCAATGGTTACAGTCTCGGGGCCAGCATGAGCCGCAACACCGGCATCGTGATCCACAACAATAACGAGCAGAAGAAATACGAGCTGCGTTTCGGCTCGCACCTCCGCATCAACAACCTGCTGGAGTATCAAAACTCCTTCGGGCTTACCGCCGCCGACTTCCGCCGCAGCCGCAACGGCAACGAGGGCACCTTTACCGGCCTGTGGGTCACCGAAGGAAGTGCCGCGGCCTATTTCACCTACACCGACGCGCAAGGCAACCGACGCAGTTTCAACCCCGACATCGACGCTGCCGACGACTATGAGTATGCCCGGCTCAAGGAGTTCTGCGACCGTGCCGAGGCCCTGCAAAACAACAAGGAGAGCGTCAAGCGGTTCCAAACCTCACAGCAGTTTATCTTCACGCCGCTCCAAAACCTCACCTTCAAGGGTATCCTCGGTGTGGATTATCGCGCCACGACCAACAAGATCATCCAAACCAACGAGTATCTCATCCACACGCAGGTCAAGCCGGCGGGCACCGACGACAGCGGCAGCATCTCCAATTTCGACCGCACCTATTTTGGCGTGACGGCCGACATCAACGGCCAGTTCAAGTATTATTACAAGTCGTTGGCCAGCAATATCCTCTCTGCCGGATTCCAATATTTCAACACCCGAGACCATCAGTCGGTCTATACGGGCAAGAACGTGCGCGACGGCGCGCAAATCATGTCGGGTGCCGGAACGCTCATCGCCGACGAGTGGCTCACCTATCTTCATAACTATGGTGTGTACGTGCAAGACAACTTCGGCATCCTGAACCGCTATTATCTCGACCTCGGGCTGCGCATGGACTACAACACGGCCTTCGGCGACAACGTGGGGTGGCAGGCATATCCCAAGATCGGACTGTCGTATATCCTCTCCGACGAGCCGCTGATGCGCTCCATCACAGACCGCGGATGGGTCACGCAGGCCAAGGTCTTTGCCAACTATGGTGTTGCCGGCACCTACCCGCCGGCTTTTGCCTATCAGAAGACCATTGCCATCTCGTCGTTCCAAGGCAATCAGGCGGGTACCTTCGGACACGTGGGAAACCCCGACCTCGGTCCCGAGAAGAAACACTCCTACGAGGTGGGCATCGTGGCCTCACTGCTGCGCAACGTGATCTCGGTGGGGGCCACCTATTATCATACGCTCACCAAGGGCGCGCTCTTCTCGCTGCCCACGCTGCCCTCGAGCGGCCAGACATCTACCTATCTTGCCAACGTGGGTGAGATTCGCAACCGCGGATGGGAGCTTAGCCTCGGGGTGAACTTCTTGCAGAGGCGCGACTGGCGCGGATCGTTCAACGTATCACTCAACACCAACGACAACCTCGTGCTCTCTACCGGCGGCGCGGTGCCCTTCGGCATCGGCGGATTCTCGGGCCGTACCATTCAGACCGTGGTCGAAGAGGGCAAGCCCCTCGGCTATCTCCGCGGCTCACGCACCACCCTTAACGCCGACGGCACGCTGGCCAAGACCGAGTATCTGCAAGACTTGGGCAACACCATGCCCAAGTGTTACGGCAACTTCGCCCTCCACCTGTCGTGGCGCAAGCTCGGACTCCTCGTCTCGGGCGATTATCAAACGGGCAACTACGTGCACTCCTTCGACCGCCAGTTCCGCTTCGCGCGCGGCGTGAAAGACCCCGATATTCCGGCCGCGGCACTCAAGGGCATCACCCAAGCCATCTCGTGGCTCGACTTTACCAACTTCTTTGTGGAGAAGGCCGACTTCCTGAAGATTCGCAATATCAGTCTCGACTATACGTGGGACTTCGCGCACGGACCCATCAGGAGCCTCGACCTCGGACTGCATTGCTACAACCCGCTGTCGTTTACCGCCGCCTCCGTAGACCCCGAGGCCATCCTCTCGGGCGCGCTCTCGCAGGGAGCGGTGGCCACGCCCGGACTGAACTATGCCACCTATTCGGCCCCGAGGCAGTTTGTGGTGTCGGTCAACATCAATTTCTAAAGCGTCAACCCCAAGTCACGCAGTCCCCGGCCGCCCGGCCGTCGGCATGTCTTGCCCGCACGGGCAGCGCGCCACACGCCTCGCGCCAAATGGCACAACAAGGCACCGCGGGACTGCAACAACCATCATAAAACATCATGAACTACAAGAATATCATCCTGAGCGCGACAACGGCGCTCACCACACTGTGCTCGTGCAGCCTCATCCAGCCCGACGACATCGTGAACCCCAACGTGGACGAGGAGACTTATCTCAAATCCACGGGAGCCATGACGACGTGGGTCAACGGCACCAACCAGAAGTTTGCCGTCAACATCGGCTACTGGTGCCAGATGGTGGAGATTCTCTCCGACAACTATTTCAACAACTATACCCGCAGCAGCAACGTGTTCGACATTCCGCGAATACTCTACACCGACGATGACGTGGTGGCCATGCAGCGTGCCGTGGGCACCATGCGCGAGATGGCCGACTATGGCATCGAGACCGTATCGCGCGAAGACGCGCCCACCCGCGCGCAGCTCTTCAACCTCTACACCGTCAAGGCTTACGGCTCGCTGCTCGCCGGCGAGACATTCGTCGGACTGCCCATGACCTCGGGGGGCGACATCCATCCGTGGCAGGAGCACCTGCAACAAGCCCTTGAGACGCTCGACAACACGCTCACCTACGGCGCCGATGCCTCCGACAGTGCGTTTGTCTTCACCCTCAAGGCCCGGGCCTGCTATGCCCTCGGCCGGCGCGACGAGGCCGTGAACATGGCCCGCCGCTCGCTCCGGCTCGATGCCAACCTGCTGCATCAGGTAACCTTCGACGGTGCCAACTCGATCAACAGCGACATCCAGCAGGCCGTGTGGCTCAACTGGTTTCAGCCGCTGCCGCGACTCGATTTCCTCGACCCCAAGTATTTCCAGCTCACAAGCGACGAGCAACGGCCCATCACACTGGCCAAGGCCGAGGAGAACTACCTCATCATGGCCGAGGCCGCCGTGTCGCAAAACGACCTCGCCACCTGCAAGACCCTGCTCTCGCAACTGCTGGACTTGGTGAAGAGCCGACCGGTGCAGACACAGCTCAACGACCAGTTGGAGAAGCGCGACAACGGTGTGTACAAGGTCTATCCCAACGATCCATCGCTCCGCGTGCGTGCCTCGGCCGACGACTCGCTGCGCTCCGCACTCATCATCGACCGGCAGGCTCCGGCACTCATCACCGTGCCCTATATCTCGGGAACGTCGGTCACGCCCGCGATGATCGCGCAGACCGACAGCCACGACGCAATGCTTGAACTGATATACCTCATGCGTCAGGAGATCTTCATCTGCGAGGGGCGACGCGTGACCGACCTCGGCATTCGCCTGCCGGTGTGCGAGGTGGAGGCCGCCCATGCCTCCAATGCCGCCGGGTATACCACCGCCCGCATCCCGGAGTTTATCCCTCTCGGACAGGAGATGGACGCCTTCACCGTAGACGAGGCCACCAAGACCGTGACCATCAAGCATAACATGAACCGCGTCATCGTGAGTCACCGCACGAGCAGCGACGTGGTGCCCTTCGAATAAGATGGCGGCGGTCGTTGCCGCCCGCCGCCCGCCACATATCAAGACAACCATCCCACGAGGTCTACGAGACCCCGTGGGATGGTTGTTTGTTATGCCGCCGGCCTCGCCACGGCATCATGGGACGTGAGCGTGGCTCGTTGCCGTCATGGCGTCATCGTGACATCACCTTGCGACCCTTCACAATAACGATGCCTTTATACGCCCTACCCACACGTTGTCCTTGCAGGTTGTGGCGCACATCCGCGTCGGTCGGCACGGCCTGCACGGTCTCAATGGCCGTGGCTGCGTCGAAGCCCACAAACTCCTTGGTGCCGGCAGAGGTCGGCAGCAGCAGGTAAGCCTTGTGCGCCGGCAGCGTCGTGCCGCCGGCAGCGCGATAGAATCCCACGCCTTGCGAGCCCGAGGCGAGCACATAGCTCGTGGCATCAGCACCCTGAACGATCACCGTGGGTTGGTTGACCCCCACCAAGAGGTTGTCGGCCTGTTGCGTCATCGACGGCAGAGTGGCGGGTATGGCGTAGGTGCCCGGTGTGCCGCGCAGCAACACCCCGGTGCCGGCCGGCACACTGTACACCTCGCGCAGCGCCACGCCGCCATTTTGTGTTCCGCTCACCACATAGGCACGGAGCGAGCCGGAGAGCGTCGAGAAGTCGAGCGACTGGGCGCTACACAGCGTCGACAGCCCCGAGGCGCCGATGGTGACCGTTGCCGGCATGCCGTAGATGGTCACATCTTGTATGGCCATGTTGTCGCCGCTGAGCCGCAGGTCGAGATTGGTTGTCGTCGCCGTGGCACGTACGGTATATACCGTGCCGCTGCCAATCTCGGTCACCGCATTGCCGTCGGCGTCATAAAGGTTGCCCGAGAGCACGGTGATGGTCTGCGCGGCCTTGCGCGCGAAGCTGACCTTGATACGCTGGTTGTTTTCCAGATTGAGCACAGAGAAGAAGTATGGCCCCCAGTCGTACTTGGTGTTGCCCTGACCGTAGATGCCGTTCTGAAAGGCTGCCACACTGTTGGCGCGCAGCCAGAAGCCGTAGCCGAGCTTGGCAGTATTGACCACGCTGCACGCGAACCGTCCGTTGAGCGTGTAGGTGGTATCCGGTGCCACGATGTCATTGAGCAGCGACACCTCGCGCGCCGCACCCTCGGGAGTGTATTGCACGGCCGTGTTGCGCGTGAGATACACGCTACCTGCCGCCGTGGCCCACCGGCCGAAGGGATAGCTCTCGGCCGGTTCCACGGTGTGGTTGGTGGCCGATGCCGTGTCGGCCACGGCCACGTCGGCCATGCGATAGCCCACGTGTGGCGGCTGGTTGTAAGCCGTCTGCTCCCACTGCGTGCCCATGCGATAGATGTGGTCGGTGAGCAGGCAGGGCACACGGTAGTCGGTGGGTATGGTGGTGGTGAAGATATTGAGCGAGCACGAGTCGGCCCCGTTCCAGAAAATCATCTCCTCACGCCAGTCGCCGAGGATGTCGCCCGTGAAGCAGGGCGTGCCCTTGGTGTCGTGACACGTCTTGCTGTTGCCGATAGCATATAGGTTGAGCTTGTCGATATACATTCTCGAGGTGCCGTTGCCGTTCCATTTCTCGAGATACGGACTGTTGTGCCCGCTGATGTCTCCCAGCAGCTCGTCTTGCAAGTCGCCGTCCCAGTAGACCCTGAAATTATAGCTCGGCCGATAGCCCGAGATGGAGTCGCCCCTCACGTCATAGACCGTGCCGTGAGCCGACTCCCACATCTCCGCTCCGTCGTGGGTGCCATCCACGTCGGCCGCCATGCCACGCCCGGTGTCTCCGGAGGCCGTGCGGCGGTTGATGATCACGCCGGTGCGAGCGTCGCGCAGCGTATAGCCGTAGGGCGAGGCCTCGTGCACGGCAAACACCTCGAGCCCGGGGCGGTCGGGGTCGAGGTCGCCCACATGCAGAGCGTCACCATGTCCCAGTCCGGTGGAATAGAGCAGCCACCCGTCATGGTCTATCGTGGCCGAGCCGTAGATAATCTCATCGGCCCCGTCGCCATCCACGTCGGCCACGCTCAGGTTGTGATTGCCCATGCCAAAGGCCGTGAAATATCCGTTGGAAGGGTCAACGGTGTTGGTGGAATAGGTCTTGGAGGAAGTCACGCCGTTGGCATCGACATGCTGTACGGCGGTCTTTGACACGCTCTTGTGGAGCCAACAGGTCGACAACTGCCTGCCGTCGTAGTTGACAGCCCACAGGCAGCTGGCCGCATAGTATCCTCGGCAGAACACCGCCGAGGGCCTGATGCCGTCGAGACAAGCCACCGCGGCAAGGAAACGGTCGCCGCGATTGCCGAAAGTGTCGCCATAATAGTTGTTGGCAAACCCATTGGCCGCGGTCGTGGGATTGCCCACGCCGCCCTCGCGGTTGGGGTTGTAGAACGTGGTGGTGACGGCCTCGCCCGTCTCGCCGCTGAATGCCGTGAGGTACTCGGGACCCATCGAGGGCACGCCGTCGGCACCCACATAGCTCTTGCTGTTGTCGGCCGCACGAATCTCCGCACGGTCGCCCACCGCGGTAACATAGCGGCCCGCGGCATCGGTGGTGCCCGGCGCGGTCTTGCACAGCAGCTCGGCCTTGCCGTCGCCATCGAAATCGTAGAACAAAAACTGGTTGATATGCTCGCCGGTACGCACATTGTTACCAAGGTTGACGCGCCAGAGCTGCGTGCCATCGAGCTTGTAGCAGCCGAAAATGGTCTTTCCCGTGAAGCTCGGCATGTTGGTCGACTCCATCGTGGGCATCCATTTCACCACCAGTTCCACCTCGCCGTCACCGTCGGCATCGGCCACGCTGATGTCGGTGGGGTAATAGGTGTAGGGTGTACCGTTGAGTGCCACGTCGCCGGCCGGCCGCGATAACCTGACCTGCTTGTAGACATTGTCCCAAGGGGTCACCGTCTTCGACTCGTCTACCGGCACGCCATCGGCATCGACGGTGACGATCTTGTAGGTGTTGGTGGGCGCGTTGTCGAGGTCGGTATAATTGGTCTTGGTGAAACTGCCCAGCAGCGTGCCATTGCGGTAGAGCCGATAGGCATAGCCCTCGGGGTCGCCGGGCAGGTAGCGCCATGAGAGAAAGTTGCCCGAGGTGGTGCTCACCGCCACCAGTCCGCGGTCGAACTTCTCCTGCCGCATGGCCGAGAGATTATAATCGGGCTGTGCGGACAACGGAGTGCCGACACCCATCAGGAGCATCAGTGCCAAGAGACAGCCGTGGGCCGACATGACCCGGCGAGCGTAAGTGGGTAGAGACAGTTTCATTCGGCATCCTCCTCACTCCAAAAATTCCGTTTGGAAAAAGCCGTGGAGGCATCCACTTCCTCGGTGTGGCTCACTGTTGCCGAACCGGTTTTCGCGTCACCAGCAAACGATATCGTGAGCAAGGTGCGCAGAGGCCCTTCTGCTGTCGCCACGCCGTGCCGATGGGGCCGGGCGCGGAGACAAGAGAGCTGTGTGTAGGGCACCTTCGCATGTATGCGGTTCTTGATGTAAGTGTACAGGTTCTTATCCCGAACTCAGGTAAAAAAAAGCATGACCGAACGGGCGTAACCGGATGATGTGCATCGGGGGAGCCGGGAAAAAAGGAGGCGCGCGACTTGCGTAATCGGGAAATATTCACGATATTTGCGCCGCGGAACGCGTCGCGCCCGATTGGCTCGCGCGACAGCATGCCGCGGCAAATGCACATCTAAACCGACAAGGAACATGGAAAAAGAAAAAGTTTACGCGCTTCCCCTGCGCAAAGTGTACCCCGCCATCCTGACCAAAGCACTGAAAAAAGGCCGCACCGAGGAAGAGTTTCTTCGCGTGGTGGGATGGCTCACCGGCTATTCGAGCGAGACGATAGAGCAACAACTCGAGCGCGACATCGACTACAAGACCTTCTTCGACGAGGCCCCGGCATGGAACCCCGACAGCAGGCTGGTCACGGGAACGGTGTGTGGCGATGGGAGAATGCATGGCTTGCCCCATCGCGATATGGTCGAAACAGTGAGAAGATGTAGCGG
>DBQL01000073.1:9442-10801 GCA_002305235.1 Prevotella sp. UBA1395
GGAGCCTCGGGCAAGGGGTGTCACTTCTTCACCTGACGCCTGAGCCACGCTTTGTAGAGCATATGCCACCACCGCGAGACGGGCCGCCCCCAAATGGTCTCGCTCGGCGAGAGCATGGCAAAATGGAGATTGCGGAATGTCTCGATGAAATATTGGACATAGGGCGACTTGCCGCCGCCGAAGGCATAGCGCGTGTCGTGATGGCCAAAATTGCCGGCCAAGAGCATCTCGCGCATGAGGAGCCGCCCAAACTTCTCGTCCGTGGGCACCAGCAAAAGTCGCTCCTCGAGACCCAGCACCTCATGGAGCACCCACATCACGCCGCCGGCAAACCGCCTCATGCCGATACGGCCGAGCAACCGGTCTTCCTCGCGACGCTCCTCATCGGTGAAGCCGCGCTTGAGCAGGTAATAGTAATCGATGATTTGTCGCAGGCCCACACCCTCGAAATAGAAATGATGCATGATGTGCGACATCTGGAAAACACGGTTGAAACTGTCTGTGGGCACGCAGATCCGGCCGGCGTTGTCGGGCAGCGTCACGATGCGGGTGAACTGTTGGGACTTGACGCGCTCGAAATATTTCCGCAACCGATACTCATGAAAGAGGTTGCCCATGAACGACGGGAAGAAATGGATCTCGGCCGGGGTCTTGGTGAAACCGGAGAAGTCGACATGATGATATTCTATCCCGGCATCGGGTTGCTCGGACAAGATAAACTTGAGTAGGGGCACGGTGTCGCGGTCGGTCCACAGGTCGATGTCGCCGGGGGTACGCATATAGGGGTCGGGATACATCATCGCGTTGCCCTGACCCTTGAGCACGCACGACTTGATGCCGGCCTTGCCATACAGATACCGGGTGAGCGCGGCCGCGTCGCGGTAGGCCTGCCTGTTCTCGGCCACGAGGTATTCGCTGGTGGCAAACCACTTGGCCACCATGTATTTGTCGGGACGGTTGGGACCATCGGGCCGCATCTTTTTCAGTCCGTGGAAGAGAATGCCGATGATGGTCTGCTCGACGCCAAAGCTTAACAGCTCCTCCCAGTCGAGGGTGGCTATCGATTGCGGCTCGACGGCATTCTCGTCGACGGCGAAACGCAAGAACTCCAAGAAGGCTTGTTGCCGACTGTCGGTGTGTACTGTCATCTCAATCTTTGTTCAGCACAGAGTAAACGGTGTTGTTGGGATGGTATTCGGGCACCATCTCCTTCATCTTCTCCACGATAGACATGGGATTGAAATGACCGGCGACGGCAATCAGCTCGTCGACCTCCTTGGCCACCCATGTGTAATCGTACTCTCTCACCTGTGCGATCCTGATTTTCTCGTGGAAGCTCGGCAGCGTGTTCTCCGTGGT
>DBQL01000085.1:0-420 GCA_002305235.1 Prevotella sp. UBA1395
ATCTGCCGCATCGGCGTGAACTTCTCCTTGAAAAAGCGCTGCATCGACGGTTGGGAGATAGCGTGAGCCGGTAGCAGCATACGGTGAAGCATGGTGGCAACGCTCATAAACGGATACTTCATATTGTCACAACGGGCTGTTTGCCCTAAGAAATACTCATCATTACCACAAGGCCATATCATGAAACGATTCCTTTTATTAACTGCAGTATGGTGCAGCTTTATCTTGGCATGGGCACAACAGTCCGTGCCGGTGATGCATACGACAAGTAGTCAGGTGAAAGTCTTTGCCGACGGACAGGAGAGCATTCTGTGGTATATCAATCCCCGGTTGCGTCCGGATGTCTACACCACTTCGGCTCATCGCGTGGTGTTTCGCAGCGAGACCGACTCCCTTGTCTTTGACGTAGAGAAATGGGGA
>DBQL01000085.1:552-2713 GCA_002305235.1 Prevotella sp. UBA1395
CGAATAGAAGCCGAAATGCCCGACTCGATGACCAAGCTCATGCTCTATGAGCGCATTGCGCCGCTCGTAACGATGCTGGACGACGGACACACCAATGTCGTATTTCCATTCAATGATGTGTTTACCCGTACAACTCAAAGACTTCCGCTATTTGTGGAGACAGGGCCTGACCGTACGTTAACGGCTTTGCGATGTATAGACAACACGATACCCCAAGGGGCAGAAATATTGCGTATCAATGGGGTCGATGCCAAAACGATGGTGCAAGCCATGCTGCCCTACGTGAGTGGAGAGCGCGAATATTATAGATTGGATAGGCTAAGCGGTGTGTTTCCGGCCCTGTTCCAAATGCTTTATGCTGCCGAAAAATATCAAGTGGAATACCGAGAAAATGGACGAAAGAAGCCCCAAACCGTCATGCTGGCACCCGCTACTTGGGACGAGATAAAACTGCGTATGCCCCAAGAAGGGCAAACTCAAAGCAGCAAACCATACGACTTTAGGATTCTGGACAAGGAAAAAGTGGCCGTGATGGACTTCAACAGCTGTGACAATATAGAAGGAATGCGACATTTTGCCGACTCCATGTTCACCGCTTTACGAACGCAGGGCATCAAAAAACTCATCATTGACGTAAGGAATAACGGCGGAGGCAATTCGCGTGTCGGTGACGAGCTGTTGCGATATATAGCTCCCGAACCCTTCTGTCAGATGGAAAAAACCTTGGTACGTGTCACCCCCGTCACCCAAAAGCTGGCTAATGGCAGTATTCCTTATACCGGCTGGTATTACTATGGCATGGATAACAGAAAACTCATACAGCCTTTGACCGCGGCCGAAGGACACTTCGACGGGCAGGTGTGGCTCCTCATCGGGCACCATACATTCTCTTCAGCCAGTTCGTTTGCGTGGGCATTCAAGGCATTTCATGCCGGAAAAACCGTGGGTGAAGAGACGGGAGGCATGGGGGTGAGCTTCGGCGATTACCTGATTTACCGCATGCCGGCATCCAACTTGGCATGCACCATCTCTTACAAAAGGTTTTTCCTTTATGGTGCCGACGAGAAAAACATTCATGGAACACTGCCCGACTATCCTATCAAGGCCGACAAAGCGCTGGACGAGGCCCTGAGAATCATGGCCAAACAACGAGGCAATTAAGCGGCAGGTAGTATGGGCAAAGCCTCCATGTTGTGACCCGATACCAGAAAATGAGGTGGAGAAACCGGTCGAAAAGCATAAGCCACCGGTAACCGTTGTTGCGTTACCGGTGGCTTATGCTTTGGTCTGGACAAGGGTCAGTCAATCTTTTCAAGCTCGTTTGTTATCAGACTCATCTTCTGCCGGCGGTCCAACGACATCACGCCGCTGTGGGCATCGAGATAAGAATATACCAGAAAGGCTTTCTCTAAAAGCATCGCGCGCAGCGGGTTGCCCTTGTAACCGGCTTCGGCATATAGCAGTTCGGCGGCGAAATGGAGGCGGTCCATCTGTTGCTCGGGCAGCCATTGGTCGTGGGCGTAAGCAATGAGTTCGTCGAAAGAGAGGTTGCGTACCTCGTCGTAAGGACCCACATATTGGCGGTAGAGGTCTTTCATCTCCGCGTCTTTGCGGTCGTCTTCCTGCTTCTCCAAGAAGTTACGGAGTGCCGCTTGAAACTCCTCGATGAGCCGGATGAAATAGTCGCGTTGTAGCATAGTGTTGAATATGATGATGTTATTATATTCAGAGAGATTGTCGGGGATTTTGGATTGTCATCTTGTTGATGATTGTTTGCCGAATTTTTTTATTGATTTTGCAGCGCCTGCACATAGTCATACAGTTTCTTGTAGAACGAATGGCGGGTGAGAGTGCGTGCGTCGCCGATGATGATGAGCTTCATTCGGGCGCGGGTGATGGCCACATTCATGCGGCGAAGGTCGCGCAAGAAGCCTATCTGCCCGGCATCGTTAGACCGCACCATAGACACGATGATGATGTCACGCTCCTGTCCTTGAAATCCGTCCACGGTGTTCACCGTGATGAGATGACGGTATGGCTTGAAGAATTCCTGCTTCTTCAGCAGGTGCTTCAGATGCTGTACCTGTGCCCTGTAAGGCGAGATGATACCCACATCTATGCGTTCGTCGAGGATGCGCTGCTTGCCAATCTTCGTGAGATA
>DBQL01000085.1:2845-4252 GCA_002305235.1 Prevotella sp. UBA1395
ACTTCCCAATCGAGTATTCCCCTGTTTTGCACCTGTGGCGCGGTCTTCACCTTGCCCTCGTAAAACCATTCCGAGGAGAACCTCATGATCTCGTCCTTCATGCGATACTGCGTTTGCAGGAGGGTCACACATTCGGGTTTGTTCTCCACGATGCGCTCCATGAGGGTCTTACCGAGTCCCGCTTTCAGCGCGGCGATGCTCTTCACGGTGGGTGGCAACTGGCAATGGTCGCCGGCAAGCACCACCCGTGACACCCGTCGGATGGCTATCCAGCAGGCGGCTTCGAGGGCTTGGGCGGCCTCGTCGATAAACAGTGTGCCAAACTTCTGACCGTCAAGCAGTCGGTTTCCGGCCCCGGTGAGCGTGGACGCGATGACGCGTGCCTCGCTCATCAGTTCGCCGTGAATGCGGATTTCCAGTTCGGTGACACGGCTTTTCAGGCGGTCCATCTTCTGGTGGAAATTGTTGTCGCGTCCCTTGCGCGCCTTCCTCAACTCGCGCATGGCCTTGCGCATGGCCCATAGTTGCGGGTAATCGGGGTGGTCGGCAAACCTGCGCTCGTAGGTAAAACTCAGCATTTTGTCGTTCACACGGCTCGGGTTGCCGATGCGCAGCACGCTGATGCCGCGGTCAACGAGCTGTTCCGATATCCAGTCTACAGCCATATTGCTCTGTGCGCAGACCAACACCTGACTCTCACGCATCAGCGTTTCGTTGATGGCTTCTACCAAGGTGGTGGTCTTCCCCGTACCCGGAGGTCCGTGCACCACGGCCACATCCTTGGCCCTGAGCACCTCGTTCACGGCCTGTTCCTGCGTGGCATTGAGCCACGGAAAGCGTGTTGAGGCGAACGAATAGCGCTGTGCCGGCTGCTTGGAGTGGAACAGGTCACGGAGATAGGCCAGTCTGTTGCCCTTGGCGTTAATCGCCCGGTCCAAGGCGTCGAACATCAGGTGATAGCTTGTCTCGTCGAACGACAGCCGCAGCCCGAGTGCTTCATCGCTGCGCTGCAGGTCTGAGGCGAGAGCCTCATTCAGTGCCACCACCATGCGATTGCCTTCGACATAGGCCACCGTGGCAGTGTGGCGGAACTCGGAAATGGCATCATTATTCCGGCGGAAGAACACCACGGGTTTGCCAAACTCGAAGTTGTGGTCTATCTCTTCGTCGCCCGTGCGATACACCTCCAGTACAAACTGGTTGAGCGAGTTGTAATAACTCTTGCCGGTACGCAGCGGAAACCATGCGTCGCCACGCTTCACCAGCCTGTCGATACCCATCGCTTGAGACTGTCTGCCATAGGCTTCGCGCTCGGTCTGATACTCCAACCGGAGCAACAGCCGTTGTTGTTGCAGGGACTGTATGGGTGATGATGCTGGCATATTGGCTGCAAAATTAGGAAGAAAT
>DBQL01000085.1:4364-4884 GCA_002305235.1 Prevotella sp. UBA1395
CCACGCTCTCCTCACCCCTGTCGATCGTCATCTCACACCTCACCGTCGGGTACAAAGACACGGTGGTGGGCCGTGATCTCTGTGCCGACATCGTGCCGGGAGCGCTCACTGCCCTGCTCGGCACCAACGGAACGGGCAAGTCTACCTTGCTGCGCACCGTTGCCGGGTTGCAACGTGCCATCTCCGGCGAGGTGTTGCTCAAGGCCGGAGACCATTCTCCCGTGTCTGTCGCGACGCTCTCCCGGCAAGAAATGGCGCAGCATGTTGCCGTGGTACTCACCGAGCAGCCCGACGTGAAACAGCTCACCGTGAGCGAGATAGTGGGTATGGGCCGGATGCCATACACCGGTTTTTTCGGGTCGATGGACAACGACGACAGGCATATCGTGCAACAGGCCTTGCAAGACACGGGCCTCGCCCGCTTTGCCAACCGGTATTTTGATGCCCTGAGCGATGGCGAGCGGCAGAAGGTGATGATTGCCAAGGCACTGGCCCAACAGACGCCTGTCATCGTGCTTGA
>DBQL01000187.1:0-2490 GCA_002305235.1 Prevotella sp. UBA1395
GGCATTTCGGCCTTGTCGATGTGCAGCAGGCGTTGCAACATGCCGGCGACCTGCTCCTTGGAGGCCTGTCCGCGACCCGTGATGGCCATCTTGATCTTGAGCGGTGCATACTCGTGGATGCAGATGTCGCGGTGGATGGCGGCGGCGATGGCCACTCCCTGAGCACGTCCGAGCTTGATGAGCGACTGCACGTTCTTGCTGTAAAACGGTGCCTCGATGGCCATTTCGTCGGGGTGATACTCGTCGATGATGCCCACGACGCGCTCGAAGATCTTGCCCAATTTAAGATAGGTGTCGCTCATCTTGCGCATGTCGATGACACCGAGAGCCAACATCTCGGGCTTGTTGCCCAAGATACGAAGCACGCCATAGCCCATGACATTGGTGCCGGGGTCTATGCCGAGCACGATGCGCTCGGTGGGTTGTGTGTGTGGTGCGGTGTGGCTCATGATGGTTTCTCGGTTGTGGGGCAACCGTTTTTCAACGGTCTAAATACGGATTGCTGGCCACCTCGTGACCTATTGTGGTGGCTTCGCCGTGTCCGGGATAGACCGTGGTGTCGTCGGGCAATTGGCTGATCATGCGCAAACTCTGGATGAGCATGAACATGGAGCCGCCCGGTAGGTCTGTGCGCCCGATGCTTCCTTGGAACAGGGTGTCGCCCGAGAACGCCACTTTCTCGGCCTCGCAATAATAGAACACCCCGCCGGGAGTGTGCCCCGGGGTTTCCAAGATGGTGAGCCGGTGATGGCCAAAGGTGATGATGTCGTCGGCATGGAGGTATGCCCCCACCGGTGCGAAGTCGTCGGCGGTCATGGACAGGCCGAGAAGGCTGACGGCCTGCTGCGGCAGTTGGGTGATGAGAGCCTCGTCGGCGGCGTGGATGTTGAGTTTCAAGCCCCATGTGTCATAGACGAATTTGGAACCGAAATTGTGGTCGACGTGCCCGTGGGTGGCTATGAATCGCACGGGTCGGAGATTGTTTCGCTCGATGTAAGTCTTGATGTCGGTCTGCTCGTCGGTGTCATACGCGCCGCAGTCGATGATGACGGCCTCGCCCGTTTCATCGCTGACCACATACGTGTTTTCGGAAATCATGTTGCAGACAAAGCGTTGGATCTGGATCATAGTGAACGTGTTTGGGTGAAATAAAACGGGGTTGTGGGGATTACATCGGCAGGTAGATGACTTTTTTGTCCTTGAACCATTCGTCGTCGAAATAACCGGTGACGGGCACTTGCTCCACGATGTTGCCGAAAGGTCGCAACTCTTCGTCGAGATGTCCTCCCTTGAGCACGATAAGTCCGTTGGGCAAGGCGTTGTGCTGGGATTTGGAAATGTTCTTGCGAACGATTTTCACCAAGTCGGGCAAAGGCATCACGGCTCGTGAAACAACGAAGTCGAAGCGGTCTTTCTCCTCCTCCCCGCGACGGTGGAAGGCTTCGACATTGGTCAGTCCGATGCTTCCGGCCACCTCGGTGGCTACCCGGATTTTCTTGCCGATGCTGTCGATCAGCCGAAAATGACATTCGGGAAACATTATGGCCAAGGGTATGCCGGGAAAGCCTCCGCCCGTTCCGATGTCGAGAATGCGGGTGCCGGACTTGAAGTTGATGTACTTGGCGATGGCCAAAGAATGGAGCACATGATGGAGATACAGGTTGTCGATGTCCTTGCGGGAGATGACATTGATCTTCGCGTTCCAATCGCGATAAAGCGCGTCGAGGGCTTCAAACTGCTCCCGCTGGCGGGGAGTGAGTGCCGGGAAATAGCTGAACAGGTCCAATTTGTTGATATTTTGGAGACAAAGTTACGATTTTTTGTCGTAACTTTGCGGCCTAATAGTAATAATAATGATTAAAGCGGCTTTATTTGATTTAGATGGCGTGATTCTCGATACGGAGTCACAATATACCAAGTTTTGGGGCAAACAGCTCAACCATTACTACCCTGAGACACCGGGATTGGAACAGAAAATCAAGGGACAGACATTGGTGCAGATCTACGACAAGTATTTCTTGGGAAAGCCCGAGATACAAAAGCAGATCACCCAAGAGTTGGATGAGTTTGAGCGGAACATGGAGTTCGGGTATGTTCCCGGTTTTGTTTCGTTCGTCACAGCGTTGCGCCACCGGGGTGTGAAGACCGCCGTGGTGACAAGCAGCAATCGTGCGAAGATGGAGAGTGTGTATCAGCAGCGACCCGAGCTCAAGTCGTATTTCGATCGAATATTGACGAGCGAGGATTTCAACAAGAGCAAACCCGACCCGGAGTGTTATATCACCGGGGCACATGCTCTCGGGGTTGAGCCTAAAGACTGTGCCGGATTTGAGGACAGTATCAACGGATTGAAGTCGGTGCGGGCTGCAGGTCTGTACTGTGTGGGGCTCACCACGACCAACAGCCGCGATGTGGTTGGTGCGATGGCAGACCTCACCGTGCCCGATTTCACACAGTTGAGCATGGAGCAGGTGGACCGTTGACAGGCCG
>DBQL01000187.1:2576-12147 GCA_002305235.1 Prevotella sp. UBA1395
GGTTTTCTCCTCCACGGCGGGCTTGGTCTTCTTCTTTTTCAGTCCGAGCAAAGCTCTCCAACTGTCGAAATCTTTTTTCAGGATGAAGCCGATGCCCTGCGTGTTGAGTGAGTTTCGGGTGAAATAGCGGTCATTGGTCTGGTTATAGACATGCACGCTGAGATTGCCATTGGGAGTGATGAGATAGCGCAGGTCGAAGTCTCCGATAAACGATGTCGTGGCGTTGTTGTTGTCACGATAGCCAAACTGGCCGTTGAACAGCAGTCGGTTGTTGAGCATCCTGCCACTGAGCAGCCCTTCATACTCGGCGTTGTTCCATCCTTCGTCGCCCGGAGAGATATTGGCCCCGACATTCCAATTCACGTTTTTGACCACCGAACTGAGCACCGTGTTGAGTTGTTGACTGATTTGTCCGCTGAGAATGCTTTGCATGGCAAGGCTGGTTTGGTTCTCGGCGGTGCTTCCCGCCGACGCATTGTTGCTGCCCTGTGAATAGAAACGGCCCACGGCCAAGAGGTATAGCACCTGCTGGTTCATCTCCTCCTCGCTGTTGATGAGGCTGTAAATCATCTGCTTGGCATCCGCCCCGATGCTCGGCATGTCCATGCTGAAGTCGATTTTGGGTGCGTTGGGCGTGCCGGTGATGTTCATGATGCAGTTGACCCTGATGTTGTTGCTCGAGAAACTCTTGCCAATCTGCAGGTCGGAGAGGCTCACCGAGTTGACCATATACTGCGCGGTGAGGTTTAGACCGGCGTTATAAGGGTCGCCACCAAATGAGATTGTGCCTCCCTGCGCGAAGATAAAGTCGCGCTTGATGATGTTTTGAATGGTGAGTTTATAGATGCCATGATCGATGAGATACTTACCAAAGATATCCAATCCACCTTTATTATAATAGGATGCACGTATCACCCCCGATCCGTTGAGGTCGATATAGTCGCCCGTGGTCTTGTCCATGATGAGCTTTAGCGTGGCGTCGGGGTGGGTATTGACGAGGAAATTGATGCGAATGTCGGTAGGAATATCTTCGGGCTCACGGTCATGCCGAATGCTGTCCGCGCTGTTGTCGGGCAGAGTGGAGCCTTGTATGGGCATTGCGCCGGGGTGGGGTTGGTTCCAATGGATGAACTCGCGGGACCCGATGGCGTCGGGTGAGGCGACATCATAAACCACTTGCGACCCTTTTTCCGGTGTGACATCGACATCGATATTCACCTCGCCCGACTTGCCTTTGATCTTCACGTCGCCCGTGCCAAATACCGTACCGTAGAACGTGCTGCCGTATGTCGGTCCCCAATCGTAGGCCAAGAAGTTGTTGGCTTTGACGTTGATGTCGTATGATAGCTGTGAGAGGTGATTGTGATAAAGGCTTCCGCTGACAATGCCGGGGTGCCCGTTGCGGTCGAGGATGGTGTCATTGCCAAACCGGATCTCGTTGATCAGGCACTCGATGGTGTCGTTGCGCAGGGTATATTGGGTGTTGAGCGGCGTGATGCGAACGTTTCCTTCGGCCACAATCTCACCCGTGAGGTTTATCCTTTTCAAGTCGCCCCACACCCGAAGGTTACCGTTGGCCGTGAGGTTGGCATGGTCCATGAAGCTCGAGCAGAAGCTCTCGATGAACTCTCCGCGTGTATGATGGGCGGCGATGCCGAGGTCGATATAGTTGCGTTTGGGCGATACATAGCCGTTGATGTTCGTGGTTCGCATCTTGGGCACGATGCCCCCGACGATCATGGTGTCTATGGCTTGGGCATCGATATCTATCTGTTCTTGTGCCCTGTTCCATCTGACGTTGGCATATAGGGTGCCCATCATGCCGTCTTGGAATCGGAACTCCTCCACCTGAAGTTTGCCGCGGGCCTCGGGTTGACCGAAAAGATGCGAGATATAAGCCTGTCCGGAGGCATACCCGCTGAAGTCGACAGCATGGAAATTGACAAGATTGAGGATGTAACTCAGGTTGACATGATCGAGTTCCACAAGCAACGAGTCGCCCGATCCGGAATCGGTCACGCTGTTGATACTGATGCGTTGGCTTCCCGAAGTGATGAGGAAGTTGTCCACATTCAGATGGTTTTTGCTGTAAATGACATTCGTGGGGTGGATGGCGAAGGTGCTGTCGCCTACGCTTATCGCCGAAGGGCTGATAGACATCTGTGCCTCTGCATGACCGTCGGCATTGCGAGCAAACTGGATAATGGAGTTTAATTTCCCCACAAGTCGTTTCTCACGGGCATGATTGTCGATAGAGAACACCGATAACAACCGGTCATCGGTGGCCGAAGCCTCTAACCGATAATCAGTGCCAACACCGTTCTTGCCCATTTTTGTCACGCTGATATCTGCATTAAGGTCATTGTTGGGCGAGGTGATTACGATGTTTACATCTTTATATTGGGTGTTGTCGTAGACGACTTGTGGCGCGAAGATGTTGGCTTCGATATTTTCCGAGCCGTGGCTCATGGCTCCCGAGATACGCATCGGTTCTTCCAATTCCATGTCTATGCCAAAGAATTCTCGCAGCCAATCGGTGCGATTGACCACCGCTTGCAGCGTGAAGTCGTTGGAAGGTGTAGCGCGATACTTGATGGGCGTGAGCTGTTGGATGCTCGGCAGCTTGCGTACGATGGCATTCTTGAGCGATTGTACCAAGGTCTTGTAATCGAATCGACCGGTGACCTGCGCATGGGCAAAGTCGCTTTGCAGCGTGAGATAATGCCCGTTACGGTCGTTTCCGGCTTTGAGCATGAGCGTGTCGAGGGCATACTCGCCTTGTGACGAAGTTTTTTTCAGTTGTGTAACAGCGAGGTCTCCCATCGCACTGTTCAGGCTGTTGCCTGTGAACGACGCAACGATATTACCGCTATATGTGGCGTTGCCCAACTGTTTCTCGAGCAATTTCAATGCCGACGGATTGAAATGTTGTATCTCCGCCTTGAGGTGTGCGGCCGTATTTTGCTTGTTGGTGTTCAACATGCCGTTGATATGGGCCATCAAATGAGGGTCGTCCACATTCAGTTCGCCGTTCAGCAGTCCGTTGTCGAAGCTGCCGTCAATCTTCACGTTGCGGTAACTGTAACCGTTATAGTCTATCCTCGACACCGTTCCGAGGGCCTTGTAATATTTTTGTTTGAGGTTGCCGGCTATATTGATGTTGGTTGCCAATATTCCGAATTTGTCATCGTTGAGCAGTTGTTTCAGGTTGAAACTGCCGGTATTGATGTGTCCGGAGAAGTTGTTTTCGAGGAGTTGGAATTTAATGTCGGCATCGCCGGTACCCGACTTGAGTACCCCTCGTGTGTTGAAATTGCGCCCGTAGCCATCGATTTGTCCCCGATAGCTGAAATACTTCATCTGCTCTACCACGTTCGGAATGTCGCCGGCGAGCATCTCCATGCCGGCGTTGTCGACCATCAGCGTACGGATGTTGGCTGCCCACTGGGGTGTGGTACGCCATGAATTGACATAGCCCGACAGTGAGACACGAATGTCGGAAGGTGCCGCGAGGGTGGGTTGCTGATGTGCTTGTGGCACGGAAATATCGAGATTGTGCAGTTGTAGATGAGAGTTGGTGCCCGAAAACGATGCCCTGAGCAACAGCGGCCTGTCGATTTTTTTCAGTGCCGCCACCTTGGAGACAAGCGGGATGATGTCTTTGGGATGAATTTTCGAGTCGAGGATGCTGCCGTCATACTTCAAGGTGGCAGGGTCGAGTTTCTTGTTTCGCACGACGTATGAAGCCGAAATGTCACCCAATCGCAACTCAGAAGAAGGCAACGTCAACTTGAAATCAGTGAGGTTAGTCCTCTTCTCGTTCGAGATCCACTTGAAAGTGAGCGACCTGATGTCTATCCCCGATGCCTCGTCAAGCGACAATCGCTTGATGTTGAGGTTGATGGAGTCGTCTCGAAGCGTGTTCAGGATGATGTGCGAACTCAGATTTCGCACATGTAGATGATTCGGGTCAAACTGCCGTTTGACCGGCATGTCCCACCGGTTGTACCTGATCTCGCCATGACGGATAATCAAACTCTTGAGTTCGAGATAGAGGGGCTTGTGCCGGGTGGTGTCTTTGGAGGCGAGAGAGTCTAATACAAATTGGAAATTGGGTTTCGACCGGGAGTCGTCTTGGTACAGATTGGCCTTCATTCCAAAGAGTTGCGCCGAGGTGATCGCAATGCGTCCTTGAATCAGTTCGAGGTAATCGAACTTGGCAGAGAGGCGCGAAGCCCGTAAGAGTTCCTTGTCTTTTTGGTCGAAGAGTTTCACATCGTCGATGATAATCCTATTGAGCAGTCCGAGGTCGACGCGCCCCAGCCACACCTTGGTGTTCAATTTCTGTGACAATGCAGAAGCTACTTGGGCACCAAGAAACGACTGCACAACAGGAATATTGATCAGTATGGCGACACATAGATACAGTCCGAGCACGGCCCATATCATGACATTAGTATAATGGATTATCTTTTTCAATCAGTCTGCAAAATTAAGAAAATAAATGCAAAACAGAAATAATACTGTTTTTTTTATCTCAATTAAGTTATTTTTGAGTATATTTGCACCGGCTAATAAACTTGATTTATTGTAGTTATTTTACTAAATTTATTTTATCATTTACAATTATGGGTTTTCTATGGCAAATGTAATTAAGTTGCGAAAGGGCTTAGAGATTAACTTGAAGGGAAAAGCCAGAGAAAAGAAAACAGCGACAAACGTCTCGAATGTTTACGGTTTAGTGCCAGAAAATTTCGTTGGTGTAACTCCAAAGGTTGTTGTCAAGGAGGGAGATCATGTGCTTGCGGGCGAAGCGTTGTTTGTGAACAAGGCTTTCCCGGAGGTGAGATTCGCGTCTCCGGTCAGTGGAACAGTGACCGCTGTGGTCAGAGGCGACCGCAGAAAACTGCTCTGCGTGAAGGTTCAGGCCGACGCGCAGCAAGAAGCTGTCGATTTCGGCAAGAAAGACGTTCGCGCGTTGGATGCCTCGTCGGTGAGACAATCCTTGCTTGAGGCCGGTCTCTTCGGTTATATCAATCAGCTGCCTTACGCCGTTTCCACCACCCCGGATACCACTCCGGAGGCCATTTATGTGTCGGCATTGAGAGACATGCCACTGTCTGCCGACTTCGAGTTCGAGCTTACAGGCAACGAGGACGCGTTCCAAGCGGGCATCACCGCGCTATCCCGTATAGCCCCCGTGAGATTGGGCATCGGCTCCAAGCAGTCGGCCGCCGCGTTGACAAGTGTTCAGGATGCCGAAGTTTACGTGTTCGACGGACCATGTCCGGCGGGTAATGTCGGCGTTCAAGTGAACCACATTTCTCCTATCAGCAAGGGAGATACCGTGTGGACTGTCGAGCCGTCATCGGTGATTTTCATCGGTCGCCTGTTTCTGACCGGCAAGGTAGACTTACGGCGCACCATCGCCGTAGCGGGCAGTCAGGTGTCCGACCCGTCTTATACCGAGGTGCTTGTCGGCACTCCGCTGTCAGACATCCTTTCCGGTCGTCTGTCTAAGACAGAGCATGTGCGTATCATCAACGGCAACCCCCTCACCGGGTCGGTGTCAGATCTTGCCGGATTCCTTGGTGCCCACACCTCCGAGGTGACCGTCATTCCCGAGGGTGACGACAACGATGAGATGTTCGGATGGATTCTTCCTCGCACCCATGAGTTCTCGGCTTCTCGCAGTTACCTGTCGTGGCTGATGGGCAAGCATCGTGAATACGATCTCGACGCACGCATCAAGGGTGGCGAGCGTCATCTCATCATGAGTGGCGAATACGACAAGGTGTTCCCGATGGACATCTATGCGGAGTATCTCGTGAAGTCGCTCATCGCCGGAGACATTGACAAGCAGGAGCAATTGGGCATCTATGAGGTCAGTCCCGAGGATTTCGCCCTTGCCGAGTTTGTCGACTCTTCCAAGCTCCCTCTGCAAAAAATTGTGAGAGATGGTCTTGACATCTTGAGAAAAGAGAATGCGTAAAGGTCAAGACATCAGCATACTAACGATTTAATTAGCAACAATGAATGCTTTAAAAAAATATTTTAATGGCATAAGACCTCATTTTGAAGAGGGTGGCAAGCTGCACGCTTTCCACAGCATGTTCGATGGTTTCGAGACATTCTTGTTTGTGCCTAACACCACTTCCAAGTCGGGAGTGAGCATCCACGATGCCATCGACTCGAAGCGAATCATGAGCTTTGTGGTCATCGCGCTGATGCCGGCATTGCTCTTCGGCATGTATAACGTGGGCTATCAGAACGCCCTTGCCGCCGGCAAGCTGGCCGAAACCGGTTTTTGGGCGATGTTTTTCTATGGCTTTTTAGCTGTTATCCCCAAGGTTATCGTGAGCTATATTGTCGGTCTTGGCATAGAGTTCGCTTGGGCACAATGGAAGAAGGAGGAGATTCAGGAGGGTTATCTGGTCTCCGGTATCCTCATTCCGCTGATCATCCCCATCGATACTCCGTTGTGGATCATGGCCGTAGCCATCGCCTTTGCGGTGATTTTCGCCAAGGAAATCTTTGGCGGAACCGGCATGAACATCTTCAATGTGGCCATTGCCGCCCGCATGTTCCTGTTTTTCTCTTATCCCAATCAGATGACCGGCGACACCATTTGGATCAGTCAGGATACCATCTTCGGATTGGGTTACACGCTTCCCGATGGCTTCACCGCGGCCACCCCGCTGGGCGAGCTTGCCGTCAACACCCTGCCTCATGCCTCCCTGAGTGACATGATTCTTGGTTTCATTCCCGGTTCTATCGGCGAAACTTCGGTCATCGCCATTGCCATTGGCGCCTTCATCCTGCTTTGGACAGGCATTGCCAGCTGGAAGACCATGCTCAGTGTGTTTGTCGGAGGCATTGTCATGGCATTGATATTCAGTGCGACCGGGCAAACCATCATTCCTTGGTATGAGCACATTGTGTTGGGAGGTTTCTGCTTTGGCGCCGTGTTTATGGCCACAGATCCCGTTACCGCCGCACGCACCGAGACCGGCAAGTATATTTATGGCTTCTTCATCGGAGCTATGGCTTTGATCGTGCGTGTGATGAATCCCGGTTTCCCCGAGGGCATGATGCTTGCCATATTCTTTGGCAATATGTTCGCTCCGCTCATCGACTACTGCGTGGTTGAGTCTAACATATCCAAGCGTGCCAAGCGCGTAACAAAGAAATAAGCACTTTATCGCAAGAAATCATTAGGCATGAAAACAAATTCAAATACATATACGATTATCTACTCCATTGTCATGGTGGTGATCGTTGCTTTCCTGCTCGCCTTTGTCTTTCAGGCTCTCAAGCCCACGCAAGACATCAATGTGGCGCTCGACAAGCAGAAGCAGATACTCTATTCTCTCAATATCCGTGACTTGAGCGACACAGAGGCGGCAGCCAAATATAAAGAGGTGGTCGTGGCCGACAATATCATCGACGAGAGCGGCGCGGTGACCACGCCGGGCACACAGGGTGGCACGGCAGCCGGATTCAAACTCAACTCGGCCGATTTTAAGGCCGGTCGTCTCGCGCTCTACGTTTGCAAGATAGACGGCAAAGACAAGTATGTTATCCCCGTTTACGGCATGGGTCTGTGGGGTCCGATCAGCGGATATGTCGCATTGAACGACGACCGTTCCACCGTCTATGGCGCATATTTCAACCATGACAGCGAAACCGCCGGTCTTGGTGCCGAGATCAAGGACAACCGGGCATGGCAGGAGCAGTTTCAAGGTAAGAAACTCTTCAAGGGCAACGACCGTAGTGCCATTGCCCTGTCGGTGCTGAAGAAGATCGACGACCCCTCCACCCAAGTGGATGCCGTTACCGGAGCCACGCTGACCTCTAACGGAGTTACCGACATGTTCAAGGAATGTCTCGGCAAATATTTGAAATTTTTAAATGGTAAATAAAGATTATGGCGTTATTTTCAAAACAAAATAGGCAAGTGCTCAGCAATCCGCTGAACTTCGATAACCCCATTATGGTTCAGGTGTTGGGCATCTGTTCGGCACTGGCCGTTACCGCACAGCTCAAGCCGTCTATCGTGATGGGTCTCGCCGTGACGGTAATCACCGCTTTCTCTAACGTGATCATCTCCTTGTTGCGCAACACCATTCCCGTGCGCATTCGCATCATCGTGCAGCTGGTGGTGGTTGCCGCGCTGGTAACCATTGTCAGCCAGATACTCAAGGCCTATGCTTACGACGTAAGCGTGCAGCTCTCGGTGTATGTGGGTCTGATCATTACCAACTGTATTCTCATGGGCCGTCTCGAGGCGTTTGCCATGATGAACAAGCCTTGGCCCAGCTTTCTCGATGGCATCGGCAATGGTTTGGGCTATGCCCTCATCTTGGTCATCGTGGGCTTCTTGCGTGAGTTGCTTGGTCGCGGCACACTTCTCGGTTTCAAGATCATTCCCGACAGCTTCTACGAGATGGGATATCTGAACAATGGCATGATGACCATGCCGGCAATGGCCCTGATCCTTTTGGGCTGCGTGATATGGATTCACCGTGCATTTTTTTATAAAGAAGAAGAAAATAAATAACTATGGAACATCTGATTAGTTTATTCTTCCGGTCCATCTTTGTGGACAACATGATATTCGCCTTCTTTCTTGGCATGTGCTCTTTCCTTGCCGTTTCCAAGAACGTGAAGACATCATTGGGACTGGGTGCGGCCGTAACCTTCGTGTTGGTGGTGACGGTTCCGGTCAACTACCTGTTGCAAACCAAGGTGCTCGACCCCCTCGGACTGTCATATCTGAGCTTCATCCTCTTCATCGCCGTCATCGCCGGCATTGTGCAGATTGTGGAGATGGTGGTCGAGAACTATTCGCCCTCGCTCTATTCGTCGCTCGGTATCTTCCTGCCGCTTATCGCGGTAAACTGCGCCATCATGGGTGCCTCGCTCTTTATGCAGCAGCGCATCAACATGGACCCGGCCAACTCGCAGTATATCGGCGACGTGTGGGATGCCACCGTATATGCCTTCGGCTCGGGCTTGGGATGGATGCTCGCCATCGTATCGATGGGTGCCATTCGCGAGAAAATGCAATATAGCGACGTGCCCAAGCCCCTTCAGGGCCTCGGCATCACATTTATCACAGTGGGACTCATGGCTATGGCCATGATGTGCTTCTCCGGACTTAAAATATAGAACAACGCATTATGGACTTTATATTATACAGCGTCGGGGTATTCCTCATCGTGATACTCCTGCTCGTCGTCATTCTGTTGGTGGCCAAGAAGTTTCTCAGCCCCAGCGGCAATGTTACCATCACGATCAACGATGACAAGAAATTGGAAGTGGCACAGGGCGACAGCCTGATGTCTACGCTCAATGCCAACGGCATTTTCCTGCCCTCTGCCTGTGGCGGCAAGGCCAGTTGCGCACAGTGTAAGTGTCAGGTGCTCGAGGGCGGCGGCGAGATTCTCGACTCCGAGCGCGCGCATTTCTCCCGCAAGCAGATCAAGGACCATTGGCGTCTCGGATGCCAAACCAAGGTCAAGGGCGACTTCAAGATCAAGATCGACGAGTCTATCCTCGGCGTGAAGGA
>DBQL01000081.1 GCA_002305235.1 Prevotella sp. UBA1395
CTCCCGAAAAGATTTTTATCGCAAGGGCTGTCCGCAGCCGGCACGCTTCCAATGAGCCTCCGGTCTGCATGCACCAAGCCTCCATACACTGACGATTGCCTTTGGGTCGATATCGGTACCAACCGTACTCGTTCGTGCACAGTGCCTACATAAACAAACGATTGCCATCCCGGCGGAAGCCGAAAGGATGGCAATCGTTTGTGTTTTCAAATCACTTGCACGGAGGCTGAAAGCATTATTTCTTCTCGTCGACGGCTTTGTCGGCCGACTTTGCAGCCGTTTTCCCGGTCCGGGACATCTTCTTTGCCGCCGGCTTCGAGGCCTCGCCCGACTTCCTCGCGGTGGCACTCTTCGATAATGCCGATGCCGGTTTCCTCTCCGTGACAGTCGTTTTGGCCTGTCCCCGGCCCCCCTCCAACTGCCTCCGCAGCTCTTCGACCGTGGCTTCGATCTTTTCGATCTTGGCCTGAAGACGCGCAATCTCCTTGTCTTTCATCGCGATTTCCTCGCCCTCGTTCTTAATGGTGGTGAGCAAGGAGTTGAGTTGCTCATTGTCTATGTCCGTGGAATATCGGTCATTGATGCGCGTGATGAAGTCGCCAAGGATGTTCATATAGTTGGTGAACGCATCAAACGGCCCGTTATAAATCCCCCTGTCCAAGCCCACATTAGACGGTTTGGTGGTCATGAAGCGGAAATTATTGCTCGCCTGAAGGTAATCCCAGTCCTGATTGATCTTGGGATCATTGGCAATACGCACCCTCTCGGCCACGCCGTAGAGCTTTTCAAAGGCCTCGCGCTGCATGGGATTGCCCAGCCAGCTGCTCACGTCGCGCTCCTCGTCGACCCACGACAGGGTGTCGGGAACATCGAGCGTGCCCACGCTCTTGAAATCGCGGCAGATCTCCGAGGGTGTGGAGAAGGTGATACCCTTGAGTTTTGCAAACTGCGGCAGGGCGTGCAGGAAGTCGAGGATGTGTGACGACAGCGGCTGCGCGATGCCGATGGCCGACAGCTCCATGAAGATATTGACTACGTGCGACTCGTTTGACAACGCTGCAATGCTGTTGATGTATTGGTCGGCAAAAAGCGGATAGCCCTCCCAGTCGGCATTGCTGAACCGGAGACAAATATCGTCACTGAGCTTGATGTCTCTCAGCAGCAGTTTCAGTTCGGGTGCCAAGGCACAGCTGTACACATAGTGCGGCGACTTCCATCCCAGCACATGCTTGGCGCCTTCGGTCAGCATGCCCTTGAAACCCATCTGCGATGCTTGCAGGCCGATATCGTCACTGTAAATCAATGAGGAGTTGCGGAGCACCGTAGGAGCCTTTCCGAAGTACTCCTTGATCTTGTCACACTGCTTCCTCACGTCAGCGGCGAAGCACTCGGTGTCTATCAATGACGACAGCCCGTGAGAGTAAGGCTCGGCCAGAAACTCCACACAGCCGGTCTTGTTGAGCTGTTGCAACTTCTCGATCACCTGCGGGGCGTGCAGCTCCAACTGCTCCAAACCCACGCCCGAGATAGAGAATGCCACCTTGAAATAGCCGTCGCTCTCCTTGATCATCTGCTCAAGGGTGTCGAGGGCAGGCATATACGACCGCTCGACAATATCGTTTGTGCTGCGCTCGTTCTCGTAGTCGTCATAATAATAATGGTCTGTACCGATGTCAAAGAAACGGTACCGTTTCAGATGGATGATCTGATGTATTTCAAAATAAAAGCAAATGGTCTTCATATACTTTGAACTTTGAGGTTTAAGATTTGAACTTTGAGGTTTGATGTTTGTCGTTGAAGCATTCTGCTTGGATTCTCGATGACAAAGCGTTGAGGCGTTGCGCCTTGCCCATCTCTCCGCAGGCCGGTGTGCCTATCCTGCTTCTCGCTTCGCTCCGCGGTGGGGATGTGTCGGCAATGAGGTTACAGCAACCTCATGTACAGCTCTCTTATCCATGCCCCCACCTTCTCCCACGTGATTTGGGCCACCTCGTTCCGCCCTTCTTCCTGCAGATATTTGAACAGGCTGTCGTTGTGGCAGATGCTGTAAATGGCGTCTGCCAGCGCGTGGATATCCCAGTAGTCCACCTTGATACAGTTGTTGAGAATCTCGGCACATCCGCTCTGCTTGGAGATGATGGTCGGCGTACCACACTGCATGGCCTCCAATGGCGAGATGCCGAACGGCTCGCTCACCGACGGCATGACATACACGTCTGAGCCTTTCAGACACTCGTACACCTGCTTGCCACGCATGAATCCGGGGAAGTGGAAGCGGTCGGCGATGCCCCTTTCGGCCGCGAGATAGATCATTTGCTCCAGCATATCGCCCGATCCGGCCATGCAAAAGCGGATGTTGCGGGTGCGATGCAGCACCATGTTGGCTGCCTCGACAAAATACTCCGGACCCTTCTGCATGGTGATGCGCCCGAGAAAGGTCACCACCTTCTCCTTGTCGGTGTGGTCGGGTCGCGGTATAGCCTCATGGTCCTCGCTCAAGGGGTAGACGGCATTGTGCACGGTGAACACCTTTCGAGGGTCTTGATGATACTGGTTGATCACCGTGGCGCGTGTCAGCTCGCTCACGCACATGATGCAATCGGCATGGTCCATGCCGTCTTTCTCGATGGAATATACCGTGGGGTTCACCCGTCCGCGACTGCGGTCATAATCGGTGGCGTGCACGTGAATGCACAGCGGCTTGCCGCTCACCTGCTTGGCATGTATGCCGGCAGGGTAGGTCAGCCAGTCGTGGGCATGGATGATGTCAAACTCCTCGGCCCTCGCCACCACGCCGGCAATGACCGAATAGTTGTTGATCTCTTCGTGCAAATTGCCGGGATAGCCTCCCGCGAAATCCATACACCCCAAGTCATTGACCTGCATATAGTTGAAATCGGAGTATATATGCGCCCGATACCGATAGTATTCGTCGGGATTCATGATGTGTCCCACGCGCGATTGCACATAGTCGTAGTTCACGTCTCTGTACACAATGGGTACACAGTTCATCGCCACGATGCGCGCGTAGGTATGGTCTTCGTCTCCCCACGGCTTGGGAAGACAGAGTATGGTCTCCACGTCGCCTTGCGCGTGCAGTCCCTCGGAGATGCCGAAATTGGCGGTGGCAAGTCCTCCGTACACATGGGGAGGATACTCCCATCCAAACATTAAAACTTTCATAAGCAGGTCCTCCCGTTAATATTTATACTTCTCCATTTGTTCCAAGGCCCTGAGAATCTCTGCCACGTTCATGGCAAACGACACCGCCCCGCGGCCGTGGAACGGCGGATTGCCGTCGAACAGCTCGGGCAGCGTGCCGAGACAATGGTAGAACATCTCATCCTCGTAGCCCACCATCTGCCGCTCGAGGAAGCTCAGCCTCGTGCGTTTGTAGAGTTTCATGCTCGCCTCCATGTAAAATCCGAAGAGCCACGGCCATGCCGTGCCCTGATGATAAGCATAGTCGCGCTGCACCTGCGGACCGACATACATCGGGTTGTAGCCCCCGCTCTTGGGCGAGAGCGACCGCAATCCCTTGGGCGTGAGCAGCTCGCGCGTACATATATCCACAACCTTCTTCTTCTGGTCCGGCTCCAGTGGCGAGTGGTCGAAGGCCGCGGCAAAGATCATGTTGGGTCTCACGCTGTAGTCTTGTTTGGCCCCGCCCACATAGTCGAAGAGGTAACCGTGCTCGTTGAAGAATGTTTCCACAAAGGCACCCCGGCACTTTTCGGCCAAGGCCGCCATCCTTGCCTCGGCAACCGGTGCGCCATTGGCCGCCGCCATCTCTGCTCCGAAGCACAGGGCGTTGTACCACAGGGCATTAAACTCCACGATATATCCCGTGCGGGGCACCACGGGTTGCCCGTTGGCCACCGAGTTCATCCATGTCACCGGCCTGTCGGTGCCGTCGGTCCAAAGCAGTCCGCAGCTCTCCAAGGTGAGGTTGGGGTGCTTTTTGTCGATGATGTATTGCAGGATATCGAGCACCAGTGCGCCGTATTTCCGGGCGCAAGGCTCGGTGCCTTTCTCCTTGGCATACTGCTGGATGCACCACACAGCCCACAGCATCACGTCGGGTTGCTCTATCTCATAGAGCTTCACGGTGAGCGGCTTGCCGTCCATGAAATTGCGCAGTCCCTTCTCGGCGGTCTGCATGGCCGCCTCGAAATAGTCGTCTTCCTCGATAGAGAGGGTCAGTCCGGGCAGCGAGATAAACGTGTCGCGGGCACGGGCCTTGAACCACGGGTATCCGGCGAAGATGTATTTCTCGCCGTTCTTGTCTTCCACATGAAACTGGTGGGCGGCGTTGACGAGGCAATGGAAGAAACTGTCGCGCGGCGACCGCACCTCCACTTCTTTGTCGAAGAGTGCCCGCAGCTTGCCGCTGCCGATCTCGGATGTCGATGCCGCGAAGACAATGCTCTCGCCCTTGCGGATGTTCACCTCAAAATATCCGGGCACATACAGGTCTTCGTTCGAGGCATAGCCGCGCTCCTGCTCCTTGGTGTACTCTATGCCGCGATACCAGTCGGGCCGGAATACAAACCGGGGCTTGCGCGAAAACTGCATGAACAACTCGGGGTAGCCGGGGTAAAGACAGGTCTTGATGCCATTGTCCACCTCCTGATAATCGCGGCTAACGATGGAGTTCTCGTGCGTAAACTGTCGCACGCTGCGGAAGGCGAGAAACGGTCGGAAGCGCAATGTGGTGGCCGAGTGGGCGTCTTGCAAGGTGTAGCGTATGAGGATGCGGTCCTCATAATGCTGGAAGACCACCTCTTTCCTGAGCAGCACCCCACCCACCCGATAGTCTGTGGTGGGCACCTTGTCACAGTCGAAAGCCCTGATGTACTTGTGTCCCATCGGGCTATAGTTGTTGCCTTGATACTTGTGCAGTCCGAGGTTGAACTCCGCCCCATGCTGAATCACCGTGCAATCGAGCGACGAGAGCAACACATGGTTCTCGTCGTCCATCTCGGGCACCGGCACGACAAGCAGTCCGTGATACTTCCGGGTATTGCAATCCACGATGGTCGAGCACGAGTAAGCTCCCGAACGGTTGGTTCGCAGCAGTTCCTTGGGGAGCGATTCCTGCAGGTTGGTCATCGGCGCCTTTTCAAATCTAAGATAACTCATAGCTGTAAATTAAGGCTGTTATTTGATCATTGTTGGGTTCATTAGATTCTGACAGATGTGCCAAGCTACACCTGCCGCTTAGTTCCCCAAAAGTAATGAAAAAAAGCAATTGAACAAAAAGATTGCCGATTTATTTTCCCAAATGGTGTGATTTTTCTCCGAATTGACAACTCTGAAATACATATCCGACACCTTTCCGTCCATCGAAGCCCGGGGCATGCGCAATCGTTTGCAACATATCCAATCGCGACCCGTGCCCCATCGTCTTGCGAAAGCTATCTCATCGCGACGCGAAAGCTATCTCATCGCTTTGCGAAAGCTATCGAATCGCGACGCGATTCGATAGCTTTCGCAAAGCCTCCGGAACACACCCTGAAAATGTAAAGATTTATAACCGCCGCCATTCCCCGCCCGTCGGAACACGACCGTCGACCGACACGCGGCATGGACACGCACGACTTGAAGACCGGGCGGCGGGCGGCGGCAAGAGCGCATGCCGTGACTCAGCCCGCCGATTGTCTCACGCCGATACAAAAATACGGACGGAAACGCAAGGAAAACCATTTTTTTTATTATCTTTGCCC
>DBQL01000003.1 GCA_002305235.1 Prevotella sp. UBA1395
CCAATCCGTCCACGTTAATTTTGCATTCTTTTTCTGCCAATATTGCAGATATATCGATTTTATTGTGTAATTTTGTCATCAAATGAATACATCGGAACTTCAGAAAATCAAGCAACGTTACAACATTGTTGGCAACAGCGATGGACTGAACCATGCCCTCGACGTGGCCATGCAGGTTGCACTTACCGACCTCAGCGTGCTCATCATCGGCGAGAGTGGTGTCGGCAAGGAGATTATTCCGCGTGTTATTCACGACAACTCACCGCGACGACGGGAAAGATACTTTGCCATCAACTGCGGCTCGATACCCGAAGGCACCATCGACAGCGAGCTTTTCGGACACGAGAAAGGCTCGTTCACGGGAGCCATCGGCGAGAGCGAGGGATATTTCGGAGTGGCCAACAAGGGCACAATCTTCCTTGACGAAGTGGGCGAGCTGCCCATTGCCACCCAAGCCCGGCTGCTGCGCGTGCTGGAAACCGGCGAGTATATCCGTGTCGGAGGGCAGGAAATCCGAAAGACCGATGTGCGCATCGTGGCCGCAACAAATGTCAACATGCGAAAAGCCATCTCGGAAGGCCGATTCCGCGAAGACCTTTACTACCGACTGAACACCATACCCATACAGGTTCCGCCATTGCGAGACAGGGGGAACGACATCTTGTTGCTCTTCCGGCTCTTTGCCATGCAGATGGCGGAGAAATACAGAATCCCCAAAGTGACGCTGACAGAGGATGCCAAAAACCTTCTCCTCCACTATAAATGGCCGGGCAATGTGAGACAACTGAAAAACATCACCGAGCAGATGTCCATACTCAGTGAGGAGCGGGAACTCAATGCCGAACTGCTGAAGAAATACATCCCTGAAGACCCCGAGAGCACGCAGCTGGCGACAATCAGCCAGCCCGGACAGCATTCTTACGAGAGTGAGCGGGAGATTCTATATAAGATATTGTATGAGTTGAGAGGGAATGTGTCTGACCTGAGACGCGACTTGACCAGTCTGCGCAAGCAACTGGACGACGTGCACGAACTCAATGAGGGCATCGCCTTTAAACACAACAACTTCATTGAGACGGCCACCCCATCGGTTCCGACTCTCGCCGCTGACGCACACACCATACCATCCATCAGCCACAACAGCCCCATCGAGGCAGAGGCAAAGGAAATCAAAAACGAACCGGAAAGCCTGAACCTCAGTGATTTGGGACGACAGATGGTGGAAAAGGCCCTCGAGCGAAACGACGGGAACCGCAAGAAAGCAGCACAAGAATTAGGCATTTCAGACCGAACGCTATACAGAAGAATCAGACAATATGGTCTTGACAAGAAATAACAGCACTATCCTTCGCATCAAGAAAAACCTCAGAAGACGTTGTGGCAGACGCCTTAGGCTTGCCATGCTGATGAGTGTGCTCACAGTGGCTATCGTCACCTCATGCAAGATCAGCTACGGATTCAACGGCGCGAGCATCGATTA
Organism: Prevotella sp. UBA1395; assembly: GCA_002305235.1. Classification (GTDB taxonomy): domain Bacteria; phylum Bacteroidota; class Bacteroidia; order Bacteroidales; family Bacteroidaceae; genus Prevotella. The sequence continues at coordinate 1,481 of DBQL01000003.1, forward strand.
CACACAGACCAAGACCATCACCATTGCCGACTTCCCTATCCGAAGCAGCTATGTATGGGGTCCGATGGGTCCTATATTCAACAACCAGCTCAAGGATGTGTTTGCCAACCACACCCGACTGACGCAGGTCAAGAAGAACGGTGACTTGGTAATCGAAGGGGAAATTACCCAGTATTCGCAGCGCAACAAATCGGTATCGAGCGAGGGCTACTCTGCGCAGACCGAGCTTTCGATTACTGTCAACGTGAGGTTTACCAACAACAAGAAACATCACGAGGACTTCGAGCGGTCGTTTACCGCCACTCAAACCTATGAGACCACCAAGAGCCTGAGCAGCGTGCAGGAAGAACTGGTGACACAGATCTGCAAGGATCTTACCGACCAAATATTCAACGCAACGGTCGCCAATTGGTAATCTTACACAACTACATTCCACCATCTACCGACCAATATGGACATAGCAAACCTTATCAAACATCCGGAGCAGCTTGACCGAGAGACCCTTTACGATCTCCGGAGCCTCCTCGCGCTATATCCTTATTATCAGACGGCACGACTGCTGTTGCTCCAAAACCTGTATCTTCTACACGACCCTACCTTCAACGAAGAGTTGAAGCGGGCCGCCATCTATATCACTGATCGCAAAGTTGTATTCAACTTGGTGGAAGCCGCACATTACAGACTGAAGCTGTCGAACGCTCCAGAGGCGAAGGCCGCGCACACGACAGACAGCAAGACAACTGCCAAGCGGTCTGACCGAACCATCTCACTCATCGATAATTTCCTCGACTCCATACCCGAAGAAAAAACCGTAGAGACCAAGTCGAAACGTCGCCCCACACCAGCCGATGCCGCCATCGACTATGTGTCGTATCTCATTGAGACCGACAGTGAGGAATCTGAGGCCGCGGACAGCGAGACACCCATGCTTAAGGGACAAGATTTGATTGATAATTTTATCAACAATGAAGGCAAAAAAATCAAACTAAAAGTCGATCCCGAATATATCCCCACCATCGAATCTTCGGATGCCGATGAAGAGAAAAATGCCAACGAAGGCTATTTTACGGAAACTTTGGCTAAAATATACATCAAACAAGGCAGATATGACAAGGCTTTGGAAATAATTCAGCGCATAAATTTGAATTATCCAAAAAAAAATGCTTACTTTGCAGACCAAATTCGTTTCTTGGAAAAACTGATATTAAACAACAAAATAAAATAAGTAAACCATTATGTATCCATTTTTTGTAGTTCTCATTGTCCTTGTGTCACTGCTAATGATTGGCATTGTGCTCATTCAGGAATCCAAAGGAGGTGGCTTGTCGAGCAACTTCTCTTCGTCGAACGCCATCATGGGCGTGCGAAAGACCACTGACTTTGTGGAAAAAGCCACTTGGGGCCTCGCCATCGCTATGGTAATCTTCAGCGTCATCTGCACGCACACTGCTCCGCAGTCTACCGCCGAGCAAAGCGTACTCGAGAAGACCGCTACCGAGACACAAACCACCAATCCTACGAACACCCAAGGATTCCAAGCTGCTCCTGCTCAGAATGCAGCCCAAGGCACATCGGGTGCCGCACAACAGGGTGGCAAAGCTGCGAGCACTCCGGCAAAAGCTCCCGTAGCACCAGCAGCACCTGCCAAATAATAAAAAAAGTGAGAGATTTGTTTGGCAGAACCAAATAAATCTCTTACCTTTGCACTCGCTTAGAAACAAGCAACCCAACACGGTGGATGTAGTTCAGTTGGTTAGAGCGTCAGATTGTGGTTCTGAATGTCGTGGGTTCGAGTCCCATCTTCCACCCCAAGCGGAAATCCTTTATACAAAGGGCTTCCGCTTATTTTTTCTCCTTAAAAATACCATTGTATCCTTATACAAGTGTATATTGATTAGCACAAGTAACACATAATTGGTTTAGCAGAGTTTTAACCTGGCAACTCAAGACGACTATATTCAGAGATAAGCAACGAAATGACAAGACATGTGTTGAATATAAATGCGCTTCGCCTATCACCCTTCATAGCAGTAAAATCTGAATAGCATGTTTGTAAGAATAAAGAAATATTTGAAAGTTTTACAAGGTATAACGTTAGTTTATGCCATAAAATACTTACCTTTGCAGAAAATATGCTATTCCGGTGTAACTATCGAACGTAGCTATCCTTCACCCGAATGGTTTTTATAATGATTTTTTCTAATAACAAATTTCAAGATATGAACAAAACATTGTTGCTAACCGTTGCCTTTGCAGCGGTCATGGGCTTGCAAACAGTAAGTGCACAAGACGACAAACCCGGCGACTATCGCACCATGTCACGCGAGCAATTGGAAGCTATTGCCTCCAAAGCCCAGTCGGACTACGAGATGATGAAAGACCGTGCCAACGAGGCTAAGTCGCAAATGAAAGATGCCAAGCGTACGTACAACGAGGCCAACCGTAACTATAAGGATCTGACAAAGCAGATGAACGGTTACAAAACTCAGTTGAAAGCCGCCAAGAAAGCACTCAAGTTGCGCGATAAGCTGAACAAGCTGCCCCGATAACCAGCAAGCTGATACACAACGAAAATCCACCGACATCTCCGCATTGCGGATCGTGTCGGTGGATTTTGGTATATATCAAGCTCCTATTGTCTATTTCACGAGTTTGATGTCGTAGTTCAACTGGCTGCCCACAGGCTCCTCCAGCTCATCGTTGACCATACGCAATGTGGAGTCGTTGACCACCAAGAATCGAAGGCTGTCACTGGCTTCCGTAGGCAGAACATAGTAGGTCTTTGCCCCGTCTTTGGAGTGCTTGACCACGGCTTTGCCCTGATAGTGGCTGACCAACTCGGTCTTGGTCTCCGACTTCATGTAGGCTTCTTCGAGGGAAAAGCCGGCAGTGGAATCGGACGACAAGGCGAGCCGATAGCGAATGCCATAGGTATCGGCGGCAGGTAACAGGCCCTCGTAGAACATCGAGTCAACGTTGGCGGTTGTAGAGTCTTGGGCATCGGCAACATGCTTAGTCGATGCGTTGTGGCCACAGGCGGCGAACATGGCGCTGGCGGCAGCCAAAATCATGAGTTTCTTCATAGTGATGTGATAATTGTTAAAAATTAATATAATGATGCCCTTTGATGTCATAGATGGCATGAGGAGGGCTTTTCTTATTGGGATGCCCGGATGTCAGTCGATTGTCCTCGGACATGGTTTGACGACACAGGGACACTTGATAGTCATAGGTCCAGTGGCGCAGTGACTTTGATACTGAAGTTGCGGCCCATGTTATAAATACCGCGTCGTCCGGTCAACGGATTCTCGTCGGCATATTTCAGTCGGCTCAGATGGCTCTGATAGGCTTTGTTGGTCAGATTGTCACCGGTGAGGACAATAGAGAGTCTTTTCTTACCCTTGACGAGAATGTCGGTGCCCACAGCGAGATTGAAAAGTGTATAGGCAGGTGTGGCGGTCTCGGTCTCATCGGCAGCATAAAAGTGGCTCTGGCGGAAATTCATATCCATACCCACTTTGGCGAAAAGATTGTTGAACATCTTGCCGTCGCGAATGAAATCATACTTCAGGTCGCTGGTCCATCGTGGCGCGGGAGTCATCGGCAGATAGCGGCTCTCACGTGGCTGATTGGTCTGGATGGCATTGACGTATGAAAACGCGTTCTC
>DBQL01000125.1:0-1339 GCA_002305235.1 Prevotella sp. UBA1395
CATCGCCGACAAGTTTATATCGGGAATCCAGATTCAGGCAGCCGTGATGGGTGCCGAGAAGGGTTGTCCCTTCGTGGGTGAGGTGCTCGACTGGTATAAGGACAAGCATTTCGTGTGTGATGACGGCACCTTGGCCACCGATGTGTTGTCGCCTTATATCTATGCCCGCATCGCCGAAAAGCACGGCTTTGTCTACAAGGACATCGACCAGCAACTCGACGGGCGCATCCGTATTTATCCTTCAGAAACCTTCGCCGGCAACAAGCACGAGGTCACCCCACGCTCGTATGCCATACACTATTGTGCCCACAGTTGGCACCCGTCTGTCATGGAGAAACTCAAGAAACTGCTCCATAGATAGGCAGTGTGATGCCTTCATTCCGATGAGGAGCGGGCGATGGGAATGACGGAGAGACGATGTGCAGACCGGATGACGGCAAGGCAAGGCCCTGTGGCATGTGGTAAGGGAAATGTACTATGATTCAGGATTGCCGATATTGCCCTGCACGGGATGGAGTAATATCGGGAGTGGGGAATGGGACAATGTAGCGGCGAGTGTCGATGCAACGTGCCTGAGGGTCATAATTGCCCCGCTTCGATCTGCAACACAATGCGCTCCGTGAGCCTGTCTACACCGTTGGGGTCGTATTGTTTCTTCAGACTCGCACCGAAAACCCATGCGAATGCTTGGTAGAATCCGGCCCGTATGGGTCCGAGAAAGCCTTTGATCAGGTCATAACTCGAACTGTTGCACTCGCGATAAACCAGTCGGATAAGGAGTTTTCCTTGGCTGTACGAGAGTTTTTTCATTCGAGGCGTGTATTCTTTCTTGATGCTTTCTTCCACCAGTTTCATGTGTTGGTCGCGCGCCCGCTTATTGGGCAGCGTCTCCAAGTAGTCGCCTGTTTCGATGATGATACGGTTTACCTCCTTGGCAATGGGCAACACCTTCTTGATATTATACACCAGTCGGTTGTAGGCGGCGCGCTGTTTGGCATCCTTGAACACCGGCGGCGAGAACACCCAGACATTGTTCATCTCCACGTATTGGATGGAATCTTTGCCCAACAACACCTTGCCGACCTTGACCATAGGCACAAACGTGGGGTTATCCATATCCACCTCCAAGTCTTCGGGGTTGATATGGTTGGGCCGGTCGGTATTTTGCGCTTGAACATTGATATTCATTCCCAACCACAACAGTATCGATATGATGATGTATCTGTGCATTTGCGAATGACAAAAGTACAGAAAATAATCTGTAAGAAGCCTATTTTCCGGTGTTTTTTTGATTACTTTCACGATTGTTTCTCGCCCTTTTCCATCCCTTTGCGATATA
>DBQL01000125.1:1352-1537 GCA_002305235.1 Prevotella sp. UBA1395
CAAAAAGACCGGCTTCCTGAGCAGAAGCCGGTCTTGCATTGTGGTTATTTGTAGGTCTCGTCCCAAGCATCTTGCTCGTCGGTTTCCCATACGTTGTAGCGCTTGGTCTGTCCGCCGGGTGTGGGAACGTTCGTGTTGTCCACTGCTATATTTGTGCCGTTAACCGTCACTGAGGGCGATGCTGC
>DBQL01000125.1:1579-4103 GCA_002305235.1 Prevotella sp. UBA1395
TTTTCTTTCCATTCTTGATGACGATGCCTTTGTATGCGTTGGTAACGCGCTGTCCGGCGATGTTATACACATTGCCGTCCTTGTCAGTGTTGCCGATGACTTGATCGATGGCAGTTGGTGTGCCGTTGATGTAGAGCATGGGCTTGGCACCGGAAACGGTGGTCGGGGCAAGGTAAGCGCGGAATCCATTGATGTAATAGATGCTTGAGTTACCATCCGACTTATAGAGCTTGTCGTTTTGGAACATGTAGCTGTCGGCTGCGATGGCTGTTGCCGGAGCATAGGATCCTACGAAATTCCAGTTGACGCCGGTCGCCGTGGGAGTGCCCGAGACGATGGTCACACCCTCAAACGTGAACGCGTTTCCACCTGCTGCCTTGATCAATACGGGTACGTTGGCCGTGATGGTTGTCGTTGATGTGAATTCCACATTGTTATCTGAGGTATTTGCGAACGCCACCATCTGTGCGTCATCGCCGAATGCGGCCTTGACCTGTGCGGCCGAAAGGTCGAACGGCAATACCAGCGTGTTCCACACTTCGGGAACAATCGTGCGGTTGAGCTTTACCACTCCCGTTGTTGCTGCGGGCGAATAGGCTATGGTCTCGTCCATGTTGACAACGGTAGTCGGTTCGTATTTCAGGTTTTGGAAAGCCAGCCAGCTCACGTTTGTGCCTGCCACGTTGATGTTGATTTTCAACACTCCGTCGTCGCCTACGATGCCATAGACAGTGTAAGCGTCGAGATACCTCGGCGTTGTACCGATCTGTGTGCCGGAGATTGTTGCCGGAGTGCCACCGTTGGCATTCATCGTGATACCCACGGCCGGTGCCGACTTGGAGGTGCTGATGGCCACACGCACATCGGCCGAAACCTGATACATGCCCGGCTCAAGGCCTGTGATGGTGGCGGTCATCACCTTGTCGGCCAACGAGTTGGCATCGCTTACCCAATACTCATAGAACGGTGTGAGGAAGTTAGAGCCGTCGGACTGTCCCTCGGTAGACCATGTGTTGGTGTAGGGAGCATTGCTAAAGTCGGTCACCCCGAACGCGCTGCCCATAAATACATTGGTCAACGGGTCTCCGCGCCATGCGGAAACAGTGTAAGGATTGGTCAAAGCCTTAGCCTCCAACGTTGTCAGGGTGTTGTTGTCATACTTGGCTTGTGGAGTGGTGAAATAAGTGTCCAAAGCCTCGGCGGTATAAACATTGGTGGCTGCGACGAGTTTGGCCCGACCTTCGAGGGCGGCTTTGGCCGAGATATATGCCTCGCTGGAGCTTGTTGCGTCGTTGATAGCCGTGGAGAGTGCGTTGTAGTTGGCAATGCTTTGGTCGGCCTTGAACGCCGTGAGCGCATTGTTCAGTGCGGTCAAAAGGGTTCCTTCCATCTTTTGAGTGGCAAGGGCATCGCCTTTCTCAATGGCTGCTGCCGCCTCCTCGGCGGAGATTTGGTCTGAATAATAGGTTACCGTGGTATTGCCAAAGATAAACCAGCATCCCCATTGAAAGCTCGGAACGGCAACGGTGAGATTCAAGTTTCCGTCGCTTCCCACGTAGGTATAGACTTCGTTCACGAACTTGCCGGCATCGAAAGCCGTCTTTGCCTCGGCTATGCTGTTGGGGTTGTTTGTCCCCGTACGATCCTCGGCCCATGCCTTGATGCGTGCCTGTTCATTATTGGCCTTGACCAATGCGGTGGAGACGAAAAAGGGATCTGCTTCTGCTGCAAGCGTGTTGCAGAAGGCGTACGGGCCATTTCGGAAGAACGCGGGAACGGAAACCTTGTAGATGCCTTGCTTCAAGCCGGTCACGCTATAACTGAATGTACCGTTACCCTCATATACTTCGCGTGGGTTAGTATTGTTGGCATTGTTACGCGAATTGGGTTTTGCCCAAGTGTATGCTGTGGGGGCAATGGTATTGGTCACGGTGGCGGTGAATCCTGAGAGCGTAGATTCCAACTCCTCGGCGCTGATGGTCAGTCCTGCTTGTGCAATGACACTTGCCTTGTTGTTGTTGGGATAGGCCGCGAGAATGGCATCGTGGTCGGCTTTCGACATGAATGTCCACACCGTGGCATCTGCCTGTACATCGGTCAAGGTGCAGTATTCACCGAGCGTGCCGCTCCTGTGGGTTAGATACTTGCCATTGGCCGACAGTGTGTAACCTGTGCCATTGGCCTCGGGTGTCCACTTCACGAGAGAGCCTCCGTCCATATAGACGCCATCGTTCATGTAGACCGTGCCGTTCCAGTCGTATGGCCTGATCGACCCGTCAGCCGAGTTCCATACAATAGGAATGCCGTACAGATCGGCACTTGCCTCCGTGCCCCAATTGCACCCTCGTGACAAGAATACCTTGTTCGCCGCATCATAGAGGTAATAGGTACCATCGGTTTGAGCGTTCATGCCCGTTGATACGGTCGCCATCAGGGCTGCTGAGAGTAGTAGTTTAACATGTTTCATACATTAAAGAAATTTAGATAGTTAAGCGTTGTAGATTGTAAAAAATATACTTATCGT
>DBQL01000125.1:4180-4774 GCA_002305235.1 Prevotella sp. UBA1395
CGACCATACCATTGCTTTACTTTGAAAGATGAGAACACTATTGAGCCTACTCTGTATATTGTTGACCGTGAGTGTTATAGAAGCCCAAGACGTGCGGTCTTGGGAAGAGTATTTCGACAGGATTGGTGAGCGTGAAGACCTCGAGTCGGGCAGTTGGGAGGAGTTTTATGACGAGTTGTCCGAGTTGTCCGAGAGCAAGCTCGACCTCAACCGTTGCTCTCGCGACGACCTCGGTCGTTTGCCTTTCCTCTCCGAACAGCAAATCATGGACATCATGGAGTATCGCGACCGTGCCCGCCGTATCGAGTCACCCATCGAGTTGCGGCTCATCCCGTCGATGGAGCGTGCCGATGTGGACATGCTGTTGCAGTTTGTCGAGATACTCCCCGACCTGCGTCGCGATACCATACCCTCGTTGCGGCAACTTATACGCTATGGCCGGCACGAGGCTGCCGGCATGCTCAAGATTCCCTTCTACACCCGCAAGGGCGACCGCAACGGCTATCTCGGCTATAAATACAAGCATTGGTTGCGCTATGTTTTCACGTCGGGGCGTCGCCTCAAGGCCGGCGTTGTGGCATCGCAGGATGCCGG
>DBQL01000125.1:4832-5622 GCA_002305235.1 Prevotella sp. UBA1395
ATTCTCAACAACTCTTTCTCTTTGGGCAAGCTCACCGCGCTGTCATCACTCGGCCGATGGAGCAGTCAGATCACCGCCCATAGCAGTCGCTCAGAGGGCAATTACCTTCAGGGTGCGGCGGCCACGGTCACCATTGCCAAGGGGTTAGACGCCACGGCCTTTGTGTCTTGGCGCAAGGTCGATGCCACCCTCAATGCCGATTCCGCCACCGTGGCAACGCTATTGAGGTCGGGATACCACCGCACGGAGAGCGAGATGGCGCGGCGCCGCAACACCTCGCAACTGCTCACGGGCGGTGGCATCAGCTATTTCAACAGTGGGTTTCATGTGGGCATCACCGCCCTCTACACCCGGTATGACCGTGAACTGCGCCCCAAGGTCTCGACCACCTATCGCCGATGGTATCCGGCCGGCGACCGATTTTGGAATGCGAGTGTCGATTACGGCTATGCCTCTCACCGCCTGAACCTCTCAGGCGAGACCGCGACAGGCACGAGGGGCAGCGTGGCGACGGTCAACACCGTGAGTTATCAGTTGTTGTCAAACCTCTCGCTCATGGCCCTCCAGCGCTATTATCCCTATCGGTTTTGCGCCGTCTTCGGTTCGGCTTTCGCCGAGGGAGGTGCCGTGAACAACGAGAGCGGTGTCTATGTGGGCGGTCGATGGGCACCCATCAAAGACCTTTCGGTGACCTTTTATATGGATGCGGCCTATTTTGCGTGGCCCAAATATCAGGCCGCCGCATCGTCTCACAGCTTCGACCACTTGGTTCAGGCCGACTATTCCGGTG
>DBQL01000196.1:0-8193 GCA_002305235.1 Prevotella sp. UBA1395
CAGGATGTGGAAACGGGAGCCGAGACCTCGGAATTTACAGATGAGAGACGAGGATTCTGTGGTGAGGGTCGCGGGAATGAGACCGTCCGAGGAGCGCGGCAACATTTCCCCAAGACAAGGCTCACGGCTCAATGCCCGAGCTCTTACGCTCACGACTGATGCTCAAAGGCTGATGTTCAAAGCTCAATACCCGATACGNNCAAAGTGCAACGATAAATGCAATTCAGTGAAGTCATAGGTCAACAAGATGCCGTGCGCAGACTGCTCAAGCTCGTGGAGGAGAACCGCGTGCCCCATGCCCTGATGTTCACCGGGCCGGCGGGCAGCGGCAAGATGGCCTTGGCCTTGGCCTTCGCCTCATACCTCTTGGGGCAGCGACACAACGGCGAGACACTGTTGACCAACGCCGCGATGGTGCAAAACGCCGAAGCCATGCTCGCCAAATGGCAGCACCCCGACCTGCATTTCTCCTACCCCGTGATACGGCCCAAGGGCACTTCGAGCGACCACAAGGTGGTGAGCGATGATTTTTCGGCAGAGTGGCGCGCGCTGTTGGCCGACGGTCCCTATTTCTCCTTGGACCAATGGATGCTCCGCATGAGCGCGGAAAACCAACAAGCGGTGATCTACGAGGCCGAGAGCGACGTGCTGAACCATAAACTCAACATGAAATCAAGTCAGGGGGGCTTCAAGGTCAGCCTCATCTGGCTGCCCGAGCGCATGAACATCGCCACGGCCAACAAACTGCTGAAACTCTTGGAAGAGCCGCCGCTGAAGACGGTGTTCCTCTTGGTGGCCGAGAATCCGGAACAACTGCTTGAGACCATTCGCAGCAGGGTGCAACGCTTCGACGTGAGGCATATCGACACCGCAGACATCGCACGCGCGCTCGTGGAGCGCAGAGGCATAGACCAAGACGATGCCGCACGCATAGCATGGGCATCGGCAGGCAGCTGGACGAAAGCCGTGGAACTGCTCAATGCCGACAGCGAGAACCGCTTGTTTTTTGAACTTTTCGTGATGGTCATGCGCGCGGCCTACACCCGCGACATGCGCGATCTCAAACGATGGAGCGAGAATGTGTCGGCGTTCGGACGAGAGAAGCAACGACGCATGCTGACTTATTTCCTGCAAATGGTGCGCGAGAACTTCGTGTTCAACTTCCAACAGCAGGACATCAGGTATATGACTCGTGAAGAGGAAGAGTTTGCCCGCAAGTTCGCAAGGTTTATCAACGAGCGCAATGTGGTAGACATCGCCGAGATGTTGCAACGCACCATCCGGGACATCGGGCAGAATGCCAACGCGAAGATTCAGTTCTTCAACTTGGCAACAGACATGATTATATTTTTAAGACGATAATATGGGAAACTGTAATATGTGCACAGGCTGTGACCGAGGGCTGAGTTGTGCCGCCGTAGGGCGTCAGGACAAGCAGCTCAATACGTATGACTGGCTGGTCGACGTACCGGGAAACGCTGAATCTACCGACTTGGTGGAGGTGCAATTCAAGAATACTCGCAAGGGATACTATCATAATGTCAACAACCTTGACTTGAAAAAGGGCGACGTGGTGGCCGTCGAGGCCAACCCGGGACACGACATCGGGGTGGTGACACTCACCGGGCGGCTGGTGAGATTGCAGCTGAAGAAGGCATGCCTGAAATCGGCCGACGAGATCAGGCGCATCTATCGCGTGGCCAAGCCGGTGGACATGGACAAGTATGCCGAGGCGAAAAGTCGTGAACATGGTACGATGATCCAGAGCCGGCAGATTGCCAAAGACCTCAATCTGCAAATGAAAATCGGTGACGTGGAGTATCAGGGCGATGGCAACAAGGCGATATTCTACTATATTGCCGATGAGCGGGTGGACTTCAGGCAGCTGATCAAGGTGCTGGCGGAGACCTTTCACGTGCGCATTGAGATGAAACAGATCGGAGCAAGGCAGGAGGCCGGGCGCATCGGTGGTACCGGACCGTGTGGCAGGGAGCTGTGCTGCGCCACATGGATCAAGAGTTTTTCGAGCGTGTCGACCAACGCCGCGCGCATTCAAGACCTCTCGCTCAACCCGCAGAAACTGGCGGGAATGTGTGCCAAACTGAAATGCTGTCTCAACTATGAGGTTGACCAATACATGGAAGCAGGTAAGAAAATGCCTCCCAAAGATGCCGTGCTGTACACGCAAGACAACGAATACCACATGTTCAAGACGGATATTCTCACCGGGCAATGCACCTACTCCACCGACAAGAACATGGCGGCCAACCTCGAGACGATATGTTCTGACAGGGCAAGAGAGATCATCACGATGAACCGACAGGGCGAGAAGCCGCTGTCATTGCTCGAGGACAACAAAGCGAAGCCACAGAAAAAATCGGCCGACCTGCTCGCCGACGCTGACGTTAGCCGATTTGACAAGGCGAAAAAGAAAAAGGGAAACAACTCCAAACGCAACAAGAACCGGCAGGAGAAAGACGGCATGACGGCCAAAAACAACAACCGGGGCAATGGCGCGGAAGTGGAGCCGGCCAACGCCGCGGCCGTGCAACAGCCGGAATCGGGACCTCGAACGGATGCAAAACCGCAGGACGGCACACCCCGGCAACGCAGAAACGGCAACGGAAATGCGCCCGACGGCGACAGAAACAACAGGCAACGACGCAGGGACAGACAACCCAAGAACATGAGAAACAACGACAACGGCAACCCGGATAATGCTCCTGCCGACAGGCAGAATGCGCCAAGACCGCAGTCGGAAAGACGTGAAAGCAAGGCCGCTGAGGCCGGCAACGACACACAGGAATGAGAAATTGGAGCCTGACCCTGATGACTATCATCACCCTCTGTGCCGCATGCACAGAGGGAAAGGTGTACCACCACTACAACCATACGCCTGTGGGCGGATGGGAAAAGGTGGATACGCTGGTATTTGACGTGCCCGCGATGAAGGAACAGGGATTGTATGGCACCGTGGTGGGACTGCGGATCACCAACGGTTATCCTTTCATGGGGCTATCTCTCATCGTGGAACAGACCGTCTATCCGTCGCAACGGCGACGCATAGACACCCTCAACTGTAAGCTCATCGACAAGGATGGCACACCCAAAGGACAGGGTGTGAGCTATTATCAATACCGGTTTCAGCTGTCGCAGATGTCACTTGCCCAACACGACTCACTGCATATCACCATCCGTCACGACATGAAACGTGAGATTCTGCCGGGTATTGCCGACATCGGCATTGCCGTGAACAAGCTCCGTTGAACCGCCTAACTCCTCACCAAGTTACGTCCTGCGTCGATGCGCATGAAGATAAACAGCAGGATGGTGAACCCCCACAGCGACGAACCGCCATAACTGAAGAACGGCAAGGGGATGCCGATGACGGGCGTGAGGCCCAACACCATGCCCACATTGATGAACATGTGGAACAGGAATATGCTTAGCACGCAGTAGCCGTAGACCCTTCCAAACTTGAAAGGCTGGCGTTCGGCCAAATGGATGAGACGCAATATCAATGCCAAGAAGAGCAACAACACTCCCGCAGAACCCAAGAATCCTTCTTCCTCGCCAACCGTACAGAAGATGAAATCGGTATCCTGCTCGGGCACAAACTTGAGTTTTGTCTGTGTCCCATTAAGGAAACCCTTACCCTTTAAGCCTCCCGAGCCAATGGCAATCTCACTCTGATGCACGTTGTAACCGGCACCGGCGAGGTCTTCATCAAGCCCCAACAGCACGTTGATACGCACCCTTTGGTGTGGCTCCATGACGTCATTGAGCACGTAGTCGGCACTATAAAAGAAGATAATGGAGCCGATGGAAAACAGCGCGATGAGCAGATAGTTGTACAATCGCGTAGCCAATCCCTGAAAAACAAGATACCCGATCAGCGCGGCACAGATGAGAAGCTGCACCCAAACGATGTCGAACGGAATGACAAAATTGGAGAAAAGCAGCACCAAAATGGTTGAACCCATACAGAACAAGCCCATTCTCAACGCCTTTTCCTTATCCTCACAATAGACGTAAACCATGCCCGAGGTGAACAATTGCACCAAAAGGAGCACGACAAACTTACCCACAGAGGTCGGCGTTCCCCACAAAAGCACCTCTTCATACTTGATTCCCACGACAAAATAAACCACCATTGCCACTCCGGTGAACAAGATACTGCCCGGCATTCCCTCTCTGTAAAACATCAGAAAGAACGACAGATAGACCAAGGCGGAGCCTGTTTCCTTCTGTCCCACGATAAAGATCATGGGCAGTAAGACAACGCCCAAGGCCGCCGCAAAATGCTTCCATTTGTGGATATTGAAACCGTATGTGCTCATGAGCTTGGCCACGGCGAGCCCCGTTGCGAACTTGGCGAACTCGGCAGGCTGCAACCGCAATGGTCCGAGAACGAGCCAAGAGCGCGAGCCTTTGATCTCGTGCGGGTTGAAAATCGTGGCGAACAGCAACAGCAATAGCAATCCGTAGATCACGTATGCGAATGTGTCGAAGTAACGGTCGTCCATCATCAGCAACACAAATCCCAAGACAAGCGAGGTGCCTATCCACACAATCTGCATGCCCGAACGGCTCGACAAACTGAAAATATCGGTCTCGCCGTAGGTATAACTGGCCCCGCACACACTGATCCAACCGAATATCAGCAGTGCGAAATAAATGCCGATGGTCCACCAGTCCAAACTTCTGAGAACCCCGGGTTGCTTATCTGTTCCTCGAACCATACGCTATCCTTCGTTTCTGTAAACTCAAAGCCTCCTTCTCTCGGGCCGGAGACAACTTGCCATTGATATATTGCTCGAAGAGAACGCCGGCGATAGGCACGGCAAAATCGGCTCCAAACCCACCGTTCTCAACATATACCGCAATGGCGATCTTAGGGTTATCCATTGGCGCGAAACCCATGAACACAGAGTGGTCTTGGCCTCTGTTCTGCGCCGTTCCGGTCTTTCCGCACACCGGAAAACTCAGTCCTGCGAGATGCTTGCAGGTTCCACCGAGCACCGACGAACGCATGCCCGCCACGATATAGTCGTACGAACGGCGCGAGGCACGGGTGTAATGGCGACGCGTAAACGCCGTATCCAAGGGCATACCCTTCACCTCTTTGACCACGTGGGGGGTGTAATAATATCCCCGGTTGGCAATGGTCGCTCCGAGATTGGCAATCTGAAGCGGCGTGAGATTGACCTCACCCTGCCCGATAGAGATACTGATCACCGTCAAACCATTCCACGAACCCTTGTACGCCTTATCGTAATACATGGCGTTGGGAATAAGCCCTCGCTTCTCACCGGGTAAGTCTACGCCGAGCTTATAGCCGAAACCCATGCTCACCATGTAGTCTCTCCACGTATTCATCGCGTCTTGAACGTTCTTGTATCTCTTCCGATTGCTCATCATTTGGAACAGTCCCCAGCAGAAATAACTGTTGCACGAGGTGCTGATGGCAGGGATAATGGCTACGGGAGAAGCATGACTGTGGCAGCCGACATGCAGTCCTCTGTATGAAAACCCGTGATGACAGGGATACACTGTACGACTGTTCACGATGCCCTCACTGAGAAATGTCAGTCCCTGCGAGGTTTTGAAGGTCGACCCCGGAGGGTATTGGCCCATGATTGCACGGTTGAGAAGCGGTTTCCACACGTTCTTGGACAACACCCGATGGTACTTGCTGCGCTTGCGCCCCTCAAGGTTCCGGGGGTCGTAAGTGGGCGAGGACACCATTGCCAAGACCTGTCCCGTCTGCGGGTCGAGGGCCACAATGGCCCCGATCTTACCCTCAAGCATGCGTTCTCCGAGTGCTTGGAGGTTGATATCAATGCCCAAAGTGAGATCTCTTCCAGCCTTGGGCTTGTGGTCGAACTTCCCATTCTGGTACTTACCCTGTATTCGTCCGTGGGCATCGCGCAAGAGAATCTGCACGCCTTTCTCTCCCCTCAGCTCCTTTTCATAACTTCGTTCCACGCCGAGCTTACCGATATAGTCGCCCGGTTGGTAGTAATCGTCTTCCTCGATATCGGCCGGTGACACCTCGGCCACATCGCCCAAGACATGCGCCGCATACGGATATTGATACTGTCGGATGCTCCGTTTCTGGACGTAGAAGCCCGGAAAGCGAAATATTTTCTCTTGAAAGACACTGAAATCCTTATCGTCTATCTGTGTGAGAAAAAGCTGCTGGGTAAACCGCGAATAGCCCGGATTCTTGCCACGGTCCTTGATTTCGCTCATCCGCCGGATGAAATACTCCTTGGTAATACCCACCGTATTGCAGAAATCCATCGTGTCCAAGCGCCCCTTGGTCTCATTCATCACCACCATAATATCATACGACGGTTGGTTGTAGACCAACAGTTTGCCGTTGCGATCGCGTATGACGCCACGCGAAGGAAACTCCACTTTCTTGAGGAACGCGTTCGAGTCGGCGCTCTTCCGATAGTCATCGCTGAGCAATTGGAGCGTGAACAGTCGGATGATATATAGCGTCACGATGACGACCGCCGCGCCCCCGATGACCAATTTACGGTTTTCAAGGTCGAAATCCTTCATTTGCTTTTCCTCATATTCTCCACTACAACAATGAGAATCACCGAGAGCACGGTACTCCCCGCCACGCTCAGCGCCCATTGTGTCCAATTGAAAAAGGTGAAAGTCTCTATGGTGAAGAACAGCAGGCAATAGACAAGCGTCAGCAGAATGACATAGTACAGATACCTCGTCACGCCCAAAGAGTAGAACGCGGGCTGCATGTCCGCGTCGCTGTCACGCTGTATGAACAGCTCGAAAACGTATGGCTGAAGCAGTGCCAAAGCCGTCATCGATGCCGCGGCGACACCCGGAGTGTTGGAAAACACATCCACGCTAAGCCCCATGAGGAAACTCCACAGCAGGATTCCCCACTTGGGATAGCCGCGATGGAAGCTCGTCACGAAATAGACATACAGCAGCGGGGTGGCAAAACCAAACAGGTGTATATGGTTCAACACCAAGGCTTGGGCAAGCAACAACACCACAAACAGCAGCAGCCGATTGAGAAAATCTATGTTCATTCCTAATTTCCCTCCTTTGGTTTCAATGAGTCTTGGGCGGCGCGAAGCACCTCAAGGCGTTCGAGCATGGGCTTGTTGTCGATCACGCACACATCGCGCAGGTTGGCAAAATCGGTCGACAGCTCCACCTGCAACCGATAAGACAATCCGTCGGTCGAGTTGTAAACATGCAGAATCTTACCCACGGCGATGCCGGGAGGAAACACCGACGAGTAGCCGGAGGTCTCCACCTGCTCGTAGAGCTTGAAGTGGGCATGCCGCGGAATGTCGTCGACGAAGGCCAACTTGCGATTTCCGCCGTCCCAGTGCAGATAGCCGAAGTATCCCCTTCCGCGCACCTGACAACTGATATTCGACTTGCTGTTCAGCACGGGAATCACCACCGAATAGTGTGTCGAGGCCAGATAGACAATGCCCACCACCCCGTTTCCGCATGCCACGCCCATGTCTTTGGCCACGCCGTCGGCCGTACCCTTGTCGATGGTGATGAGGTTATCATGTCGGTTCACGGTGTTGCTCACCACCTTGGCGGGTATGAGCGTGTAGCCTTTGAGCAGTTCAAACTGCCCGCGTCGCGCCCATCCGCTGTCGCGTGTCACCTCGGTGAGCTTGTCGCTCATGCTCTTGACCTGCTGCTCGAGATACAGATTGCGCTGCGTAAGTTCCTGATTGACCTTCGACATCGAGAAAAACGACTCGATGTCGGCGTTCCAACTCATCACCTGCCCGGCCACCACGTTGGCCGAGGTGAACCATACGCTGCCCTGATAGCTGTTAAACTGAAACAGCAACACCATACTGAGCACTTCCAATATCAGGAAGACGAACCAGTGATTGTATTTGGCAAGAAACTCTAAGAGATTGCGCATAGGGAACTTGTAGGCTCTGAAACCTGAGGCATGAGGGTTGCACGTTGAGGTTGGCGGTGCCGAACCTTGAGATTTGAGTTTTGGCNNCGCGGCAGATGCCTGTCCGCACACCCTCCGAATATCCAAAAATCAATTCCCAAAGCTCAAACCCCAAAGTCCGCACCCCAAGGTTCAAACCTCATGCCTCACCGTGATTTGACTTATCTCATCAAGAAAGAGAAGCGGTTGACGTTCTTCAACGCGATGCCCGC
>DBQL01000196.1:8303-11238 GCA_002305235.1 Prevotella sp. UBA1395
ATCTTGGCCACGGTCTTGTCCAAGCAGTGGGCTATTTCCTGATAGCACACCGGCACTTCCATCGGCAGGGCGGTGATACGGTTCGGCCCGTGCACGATATAGTCTTCGGGAGCCTCGTCGCCAAGGTCGGTCAGCGCCGAGCCTACGTGGATCTTGATGCGCTCAGCCATGCGCTCCGAAACCTTCACATTGTGCTGGCGGCTCATGTATTCCTGAATGTCGGCCGTCAGGTCGTCACCGGCAATACGTATGGAGTTGTTGCTCACGATGCCGCCCAAGGAGATCACGGCAATCTCTGTCGAGCCGCCGCCGATATCCACGATCATGTTGCCCTCGGGGGCCTCGACGTCGATACCGATACCGATGGCCGCGGCCATCGGCTCGAAGATGAGATACACGTCGCGGCCGTCGGCATGCTCGGCCGAGTCTCTCACGGCACGAAGCTCCACCTCTGTCGAGCCGGAGGGCACGCCAATCACCATGCGCAGCGACGGCGAGAACAGGCGAGAGCCTGTGTGTACCATCTTGATCAGACCGCGCATCATCTGCTCGCAAGCCGTGAAGTCGGCAATCACGCCGTCGCGAAGCGGGCGGATGGTGCGGATGTTGTCGTGCGTCTTCTCATACATCATCTTGGCTTCCTCGCCCACGGCAATCATCTTGTCGGTGCGACGGTCCAAGGCCACCACCGAAGGTTCGTCCACAACAATCTTGTCATCGCTGATGATGATGGTGTTGGCCGTACCCAAGTCCATGGCTATTTCCTGAATAAATGAAAAAAATCCCATTGTGTGAAATAATCTGTCCGGGCGACCCTGCCCCGCGGCCGAAGCCCGAAGAATGGCCAGAGTCGTTCAGACGGTTGAGTAATATGTGTTAGTGAAAAATAATATCGTCACCCGGTCGTGGCGCGGCATCGGGCCCCTGTGACCCTCAGCGCCGCGCCGTCGGGCTCAAGCCTTCTCGAACCAATTGTGAATGGCCGTATCGTAATGGCTGCTCACGCCAAAGGCACGGGTGGCCAGCATCTTGCGATCCTCGATGTCTGTACGGGCACCCTTCTTGTTCAGGATGTCGAGCAGCACGCCATATTCGGCCTTGCTCGGCACGATGACCACGTCCTTGAAATTCTTCGCGCCGGCGCGGATGAGCGAAATGCCGCCGATATCGATCTTCTCGATGATCTCCTCGGCAGAAGCGCCGCCGGCCACCGTTTGCTCGAAGGGATAGAGGTCGACGATTACCAAGTCGATGGCGGGGATGTCATACTCCGCCATCTGCTCACGGTCGCCCTCGTTGTCGCGACGGGCAAGGATGCCGCCGAACACCTTGGGGTGGAGCGTCTTCACCCGTCCGCCAAGGATAGACGGATAGGTTGTCACCTCTTCCACCTTTTGGCAGGCATAGCCCAAGCCCTCGATGAAGCTCTGGGTACCGCCCGTGCTAAGGAATTTCACACCCTCCTGATTCAGTTTGGCAAGCAGCTCATCCAAGCCGTCCTTGTGGAACACAGAGACGAGCGCAGTCTTAATTTCTTTTGATTCAGCCATATAATAACGTACGTTGTTGATTGAAGTTGCGTCTTAAAAGTGGTGCAAAGTTACTAATTTTTAGGGAAAAACCATTCCGTTTCGATAGATTTTATAGTCGTGCAACGTTAAAATGTGCCAAGCCGGGGTGTCGTCGCCCGGCCCGTCCTCATGTCGGGCTGTCGCCGTCGGGCGGTTCGCGCCATGTCATTGCCTTGTTTTCGTTGCGCCGGCCGACCGCCGACCGCCCGTCACGGGGCGTTCCTCCCGCCGCGGACAAACGCCTGCACGCACGCCCGACGCATCACGACCCACGGTCGCGACGGCCTGCCGGAGCCTCCGCACCATCTCGCCCGCCAAACCTCCGAACGCACGATATTGTAAAATAAAATCTGAATTTTCACGCCCATGCTCACACCTCGTTCCGGAACGCCGATCTCTTCGTTTCGCGCCGCATTTCTCATCGCGGGGCGTGCGATTTGCCATTTTTGCGCGAAAAAACCCCGACCCGGCGGCCATTACAGCCTTTTCGCGGTGCGATAACGCCGTATTCGCAAGCTCAAACGATAGCTTTCAACACGCGATAAGATAGCTTTCGCAAGACAAGAAAATGTAAAGAAAACACAAACCATTGTGTTTCAGCGGTTTCAAAACGGCTCATTTTCGGCGTTTTTCGCACCGAAGATTTTATGTTTTGAAATACGCGCGGCACACAGGCATACCCGTAAGGATTTTTCATCAGCCATTTCTATCCCTTGCAAAGCATCGCGCGCAGGGGTCGATAAAAAAATGCGACTTGAACATACTAACCGCCATCAATCGTCGTTATAGATTTCAGAAAACTACTGTCTATCCCAAAACCACGACGGCAAGCGGCCGCAAACATAATCGGTTTACCCTGAATTGTAAAATTCTAACCCAACTATAATGAAATCAACAAACGAAACAGGCAGCAAAGCCTATCTGGCCTCCATCGTCATGGTGGCTGTTCTCGGCGGTCTACTCTTCGGCTATGACACCGCCGTTATTTCCGGTGCAGAGAAAGGTCTGCAAGCGTTTTTCATGGGTGCAGACGATTTTGCCTACACCAATGGCATGCACGGGTTCACCTGTGCCAGTGCCCTCATCGGATGTATCATCGGCTCGGCCATCTCCGGACTGCTCGCCTCCAACTGGGGTCGCAAGCGAAGCCTCATCTTTGCGGGCGTGATGTTCTTCATCTCCGCATTGGGAAGCATGGAGCCGGAGTTTCTGTTTTTCACCCACGGAAAGCCCGACATGAGCCTGCTCGTGGCGTTCAACATCTATCGTGTCATCGGTGGCGTGGGCGTAGGACTGGCCTCTGCCATCTGCCCCATGTACATCGGCGAGGTAGCCCCGAGTGGCATCAGGGGCATGCTGGTGAG
>DBQL01000181.1:0-346 GCA_002305235.1 Prevotella sp. UBA1395
ACCGACATCATCACGATGCCGACCTCGTCTTTCGACTCATCATCGCCACAGCCCGACAACACCGTCACGACCAGAGGCATGATCAACAAAAATCGAAGAAATCGTGTTGTTTTCATCATATTATATTTGTTTGATAAGTTTTCATATAGAATAATGCAAAGGTAATCAAAAACTTGCGTTGAAGGGGTCGAAAAAATAAAAGAATTGTGTAAAAAAACATACAAAAGCACCGTTCCCTCAAGGCTTTCGGCCGGGTGATGGGCATGCCCCGGGCATCTCGGAAACAATGCGAGGGGTAAAAAATATACGTAAGCGGAGACCCGATATCAAGTCCCTGCTTACGTAT
>DBQL01000181.1:379-2133 GCA_002305235.1 Prevotella sp. UBA1395
ATGTCGATATCCTCGGGCTTGAGCGTGCAGAACGCCGTGATGAAAGCGCAAGCGAGGCGACTGTTGGTGATAAGCGGCACGTTAAGGTCGATGGCGGCACGACGAATCTTGTAGCCATTGGTCAGCTCATGCGTGGTGAGGTCCTTCGGAATATTCACCACCATGTCGATCTTCTTGTCGTGCAACAGCGTCAAAGCCTGCGGCTCCTTGCCCTCGTCAGACGGCCAATAGACCATCGTGTTGTCGATGCCGTTGTCTTTGAGATATTTGGACGTACCGCCGGTGGCATACAGCTCGTAGCCGTGGTCGATAAGCATCTTGGCCGCGTCGAGCATCTCGGCCTTCTGCTTGGCACCTCCCGTAGAGAGCAACACCGTGTGCTTGGGGATGCGTTGCCCCACGGAGAGCATGCTCTTCAGGAGGGCTTGGTTGGTATCGTCGCCGAGACAGCCTACCTCGCCGGTAGAACTCATGTCGACGCCGAGCACGGGGTCGGCCTTCTGCAAACGGTTGAACGAGAACTGGCTGGCTTTGATACCCACGTAGTCGAGGTCGAAGAGGTTTTTCGACGGCTTCTCCACGGGCAGTCCCAACATCACCTTGGTGGCAAGATCGATGAGGTTCAGCTTCAGCACCTTCGACACAAACGGGAACGAACGGCTTGCGCGGAGGTTGCACTCGATGACGAGGATATCGTTGTCGCGGGCCATAAACTGGATGTTGAAAGGTCCGGAGATATGGAGTTCCTTGGCTATCTGACGACTCACGCGCTTGATGCGGCGCACGGTCTCGACATAGAGCTTCTGCGGCGGGAACTCGATGGTGGCGTCACCCGAGTGGACGCCGGCAAACTCGATATGCTCGGAGATGGCGTAGGCCAGGATCTCGCCGTTGCGGGCCACGGCATCCATCTCGATCTCCTTGGCGTGCTCGATGAACTTCGACACCACCACGGGGTGGTCTTCGCTCACGTTGGCTGCCAGCTGGAGGAATCGCTCCAGCTCGTCGCGGTTTGAGCAGACGTTCATCGCGGCACCCGAAAGCACGTAGCTCGGACGCACGAGCACGGGGAATCCCACACGCTCCACAAAGCGGTCGATGTCGGCCATCGAGGTGAGCGCGCTCCATTCGGGCTGGTTAATGCCGTTGCGAGTGAGCATACTCGAGAACTTGGCGCGGTCTTCGGCATTGTCAATATCCTTGGCCGACGTACCGAGAATGGGCACGTTTTGCGCGTCGAGGTGCATGGCGAGGTTGTTGGGAATCTGGCCTCCGGTAGAGACGATGACGCCGTGCGGATTCTCGGCCTCGATGATATCCATCACACGCTCCAAGGTCAACTCGTCGAAATAGAGGCGGTCGCACATGTCATAGTCGGTCGACACGGTCTCGGGGTTATAGTTGATCATGATGCTGCGATAGCCTTGCTTGCGTATCGTGCCGAGGGCCTGAACGCCACACCAGTCAAACTCCACCGAACTGCCGATGCGGTAGGCACCCGACCCCAACACGATGATAGACCGCTTGTCATTGGAGAAGGTCACGTCGCTCTTGTCGCCCGAATAGGTAACATAGAGATAATTGGTCTGGGCAGGGTACTCGGCGGCAAGGGTGTCGATCTGTTTCACCACGGGCAGGATGCCGTAACTCTTGCGAAGGTTGCGCACCACGAGCATGGCCTTGTGCATCTTACCCATCTCTTGCTCCAAGCCGATGGCTCGGGCGATTTGGAAATCGGTAAATCCGTAGACCTT
>DBQL01000181.1:2176-3144 GCA_002305235.1 Prevotella sp. UBA1395
GTCAGATCATGAATCTGGTCGATGGTATAGCCCTTATGCATGGCCTTGGAGATCACGAACACGCGCTTGTCGGTGGGTTCACGGAGCGCGGCATCGATGTCGTCGATCTCCAACTCCTTGTTTTCCACAAAACCGTGCATGCCCTGTCCGATCATGCGCAGACCCTTCTGGATGGCCTCTTCAAAGTTGCGGCCGATGGCCATTACCTCTCCGACGCTCTTCATGCTGGAGCCAAGCTCCTTGTCCACGCCGCGGAATTTGGAGAGATCCCAGCGCGGAATCTTGCAAACCACATAGTCGAGGGCCGGCTCGAAGAATGCCGACGTGGTCTTGGTGACCGAGTTTTTCAACTCGAACAGTCCGTAACCCATACCCAACTTGGCAGCCACGAAAGCCAAAGGATATCCCGTGGCCTTGGAGGCGAGGGCCGAAGAGCGGCTCAAGCGGGCGTTCACCTCGATGACACGGTAGTCTTCGCTGTAAGGATCGAAGGCATATTGCACGTTGCATTCGCCCACGATGCCGATGTGACGCACAATCTTGATGCTCAGCTCGCGGAGCTTATGATACTCGCTGTTGGTGAGCGTCTGCGACGGAGCGATCACGATAGACTCGCCGGTATGGATGCCGAGCGGGTCGAAATTCTCCATGTTACACACCGTGATACAGTTGTCGTAACGGTCTCTCACCACCTCATATTCTATCTCTTTCCAGCCTTTCAGACTCTTCTCCACCAATACTTGGGGAGAGAACGAGAATGCCTTTTCACAGAGTTTGGCCAGCTCTTCGTCGTTCTCGGCGAAGCCCGAACCCAGTCCGCCCAACGCGTATGCGGCGCGCACGATGACAGGATAACCCAGTCGGTGAGCGGCCTGCTCGGCTTGTTCGGCATTCTCGCAAGCCTCACTCTTGATGGTCTTGACATCGATCTCGTCGAGTTTCTGAACGAACAACTCGCGATCCTCAGT
>DBQL01000181.1:3270-3805 GCA_002305235.1 Prevotella sp. UBA1395
ACGGTGGCGATATTGGGGTTGATGAGCACCGTCTCGATGCCCTCCTCACGCAGAGCCTTTAATGCTTGTGAACCGGAATAATCGAACTCGCCGGCCTCGCCGATCTTCAAGGCACCGGAACCGAGCAACAAAACCTTCTTGATATTTGAATCTTTCATGACCTGTCTTACTTTAGCGTTTCAATAAATTTGTCAAACATGAACATCGTATCTACCGGACCGGAGCATGCCTCCGGGTGGAACTGGCTGGTGAACCAAGGATTCACCTTATGGCGGATGCCCTCGTTGGAACCGTCGTTCATATTCACGAAGAGTTCCTCCCAGTCAGAACCCAAGGTCTTTCCGTCTACCGCGTAGCCGTGATTCTGCGATGTGATGTAGCACTTCTCTGTGCCCACCATGCGCACCGGCTGGTTATGGCTGCGGTGACCGTATTTCAATTTGTAGATGCTGGCACCCGCGGCCTTGCCCAACAATTGGTTACCCATGCAAATACCGCATATCGGTTTGCGGTTCATGCTCATCTGCTTGCGGAT
>DBQL01000181.1:3888-5251 GCA_002305235.1 Prevotella sp. UBA1395
ACAAGTACCACTTTCTTTCCGGCTCCCTCGTTATACCTGATGATTTCCTTGCACGACACTTGGTCTACGAAATTGATACCCTCGTAGTTGGCCTCGGGGATGTTATCCGGCTCATCATCAAAGATAATCTTGCCCATCATCACGCCGTGCTCACGCAAAACCTTTGTCAACTGACGTGTGTCGATGCCGGTAATACCGGGTACATGCTCGCGTTTCAGCCAGTCGCCCAAGCTCTCCGTGGCATTCCAGTGACTGTATTGCTCGCAATAATCAGATACGATGATGGCTGATGCATAGATGCGATCGCTCTCCATGAAGGTAGGAAGACCGTTGGCCTCAAACGAGAAAGGCGGCACACCATAGTTGCCCACCAATGGGAAGGTCAGCGTCATGAGCTGTCCGGCATAGGAGGGATCAGTGAGAGACTCCGGGTAGCCCATCATGGCCGTGTTGAAAACTACTTCACCAGCTACAGGTGCATCATATCCGAAAGACCGGCCATGAAACTCAGTCCCGTCAGATAATACCAAGGTTACATTCTTCATCTTATAGTTTGTTTTAAGATTTTCTTTATTTATATCTTCTCCTCATACTGATAGACATTCTCCACATAGTTGATGAACGCCTGATTGCAGAGTTTAGTTCCTCCCGGCGTGGGATAGTGGCCGGTGAAATACCAGTCTCCCTTATTGTGCTCAATGGCACTGTGAAGTCCTTCCAAAGACTGGAAGACGATCTCTATGGGAGTGGTCATTCCGTCAGGACGGAGCATCTCCACAATCTTGTGGTTGATCTCATCCACGGTGAACGGCTCGTAAATCTCACGCACACAGTTCCTCATTTCGGTCTTGGGCTTCTTGAGTTCATCCTTGCACTGCGTGTAGACGCGCCTAACCACATCGTGCATCTGTCGTTCTTTCAGCAGTTCGATCGTTGCCCTAAAGGCGCAGAACTCCTCAAGACGAGCCATGTCTATGCCGTAATAATCGGGGTAACGTATCTGCGGTGCCGAACTTACGATAACGATTTTCTTGGGGTGCAGGCGGTCGAGAATATGCAGGATGCTCTCCTTCAACGTCGTACCGCGCACGATACTGTCGTCGATAATCACCAAATTGTCTATATATGGCACCACACTTCCGTACGTAATGTCGTACACATGAGACACCAAATCGTTGCGGGCATTGCCTTCGGTGATAAACGTGCGCAACTTGATATCCTTCCATGCCACCTTCTCCGATCTCACATAATCATCCAAGATGCTCTGCAGTTCCTCGTGGGTGGGGATATGTCCGAGCGACTCTATCTTTTGGATTTTTTGCTCATTCATATATCGCTTGAATCCGTCGAGCAATCCATAGTA
>DBQL01000181.1:5271-16361 GCA_002305235.1 Prevotella sp. UBA1395
TTCTTGCGTTCCTGATAGATGCTCTGGTCAGAGCCGCGTGAAAAGTAGATGCGCTCGAACGAACAGGCACAGTTTTCTTCCGGTTCGAGAATCTGTTTGACCCGTGCCTCACCACTGCTGCGCACGATCAGGGCAGCACCGAGAGGCAGTTCCTTGATATCATCGTATTCCAAATCAAACGTCGTCTGCAGCACGGGTCTCTCGGATGCCAGCACCACCACCTCATCGTCATGATAGTAAAATGCCGGTCTGATGCCGTGCGGATCGCGCATGGCAAACATCTCGCCACTGCCGGTGATACCCGACACCACGTATCCGCCATCGAAATGCCCCATCGTAGTCTGCAGGACGTTCTCTGTCAACACATGCTCATCGATGTATTTGGTAATGTTCTCGCCCTCCAAGCCAAGCTGCTGCGCCTCCACAAAGTTGCGCTCCACCTCTCTGTCAAGGCGGTGTCCCATCAGTTCCAGCATGATATAGCTGTCGCTGTAGATACGCGGACACTGTCCCTGCTTGGTCAGATGCTCAAACACCTCGTCTACGTTGGTCATGTTATAGTTGCCGCAGAGGCATAGGTTTTTGGCTCTCCAGTTGTTCCTTCTCAAGAAAGGATGCACATATTTGATGCCGCTTTTCCCTGTGGTGGAATAGCGCAGGTGCCCCATGTACAGTTCGCCGGCAAACGGAAGCTCCGCGTAATCATTGGGTTCGTCTATTCCGTTTTCCCTCAACGCCTGCCTGATCTGTCGATGTGCCGCACCGAATATCTCGGTGATGGCATTGGANNGCCATTCCGGCACCTTCCTGACCACGGTTGTGCTGTTTCTCCATCATCAGATAGAGCTTGTTCAGACCATACATCCAAGTGCCATACTTATGTTGATAGTAGCTTAAAGGTTTAAGCAACCTCACCATTGCCACACCACAATCCTCGTGTATATCCCTTTCCATTGTTCTCCCGAAACACATTAAAAAAAGATTGAAATATCAATAATTACGCAAAGGCAATAATTAATATTTCAATCTTCTCATATTTCATTTATATTTAAACGTCTGATATCTGTTTTGGTTATCTCAAAATATTGACTAATAATGATGCCACCGATGTAACGATACCTATGAACGAGAACCAAATCGTTGTGCTGCTGCCTATTGCAGAGTTTTTTGATTTCACCGAGTTTGGCTCTACGTATATGATGTCGTTTTGCTGCAGATAGTAATATGGTGAGTTGAACAGTTGCGCGTCGTTCAGGTTTATGCGTGTGGCATGCTTCTCTCCGGTAGCGTCTTCGCGTATAAGCAACACGTTGGTACGCTTTCCATAGATGCTCAGGTCGCCCGCCGATGCCAGCGCTTCGATAATACTCATCTTCTCAGTGGTTACCGGAATGACTCTCGGCGCACCCACTTCACCAATCACCGTAACGCGATAGCTCGCCATATTGACAGTGACGATAGGATTTTCCTTGGCATTAAGATAGGGCATCACCTTGTTCCTGATCATTTCTTCACACTCGGTCTTGGTCAGACCGCCTACGTGCAGCTTACCCACGATCGGGAAATTGATGTTACCGTTGTTGTCAACAAGATAGCTTTGCAGCGACCCCACCGAAGAAGTAAGTTGTCCGCCGGTACCCACCGTGCTGCTCACAGAGAGGTTGAATGGTGCGGAAGCCTCGGGGTTGGATGTCAACACTGTGATGGTGAGCTGATCCTTGGGCATGATGCGGGCATCATAAAGGCCGCGTGACGCAGCCAAGCTAATAGAGTCAATGTTCTGAAAATAAGCAACCTGCTTGCTGCTCGAACAACTTCCTATAAGCATGATCATTGCCAACAGGACGAACGGTATCAATAGTTTCTTCATGATTGGGTGAGTATTATTTCTCTAATTACTGCAAAATTACTATTAATTTTCCAAAACCACAAATAAATATTGTTATAATTTAAGTCAATTCCATCTTTAGGCTTACTTGCGATACGATGGTGAAAGGCCACGCCCAACATGACTCGGGCATACAGACGCAAAAAGGGTGAAGGCATCGCGCCCCCACCCTTGTCGTACATATTATTGTTATTGTCGTTCTAATGATCAATAGAACTTGAAGTACCTTCTCGCGTTGTTATAAGAGATGTCTTCCACCATCTCGCCCAAACGCTCCATATCGTTGGGCAAAAGGCCCTTCTCCACATCGTTTCCGAGAAGGTTGCAAAGCAGTCGGCGGAAATACTCATGGCGCGGATAGCTCAGGAAAGAGCGACTGTCGGTGAGCATACCCACGAAGCGTGAGAGCAGGCCCAAGACCGACAGGGCGTTCATCTGTCGCGTCATGCCATCCAACTGATCGTTGAACCACCATCCCGAGCCAAACTGTATCTTGCCGGGTTCCGACCCATCTTGGAAGTTGCCGAGCATGGTCGCGATCACCTCATTGGCGCAGGGGTTCAGCGTATATAGTATGGTACGCGCAAGACGGTTGGTCACGTTCAATTCGTTGAGGAAATGACTCATGGCTCTCGCGGTGTTGAACTCGCCGATGGAGTCGAATCCTGTGTCGGGGCCGAGCCGGTCAAACATCAGCGTGTTGTTGTCGCGGATGGCGCCATAGTGATACTGCTGTGTCCATCCGGCCTCGTAATCCATCACCGCGCAGTCTTTGAGGAAAGCGTGCTTGTACTGGCGAATCTCGATGACCGACAGCTGCAGGCCGCGCAATGCCTTGGAGAAAATGGTCTCGATCTGCGAGTCTGTGTACTCCTCGTCATAGAATTCCTCGATGCCATGATCAGAGAGCTTGCAACCGTTCTCCGCAAAGAAGTCGTGTCTCTTTTGCAATGCATCTTGCAAATGCTTGTAGCTGTCCACCTCGATGCCACTCACTTCCGAGAGCGTCTTCATGTACTCGGCAAAGTCGGACTTCTCGATGTTCATGGCCTTATCGGGTCGCCATGCCGGAATCATCTTGATCTCAAAGCCGCTCTCGCGCGTGGCCTTGTGATAACGCAGGTCGTCCACGGGATCGTCGGTGGTGCACACACATTCCACNNTGCGGTCTTGGGAGAGAGCTGCTTAGTGATGCCGAAGGCAGTCTTCAGCTCCAAATGTGTCCAATGGTACAACGGGTTGCGAAAGGTATAGGGCACGGTCTCGGCCCATTTCTCAAATTTCTCCCAGTCGGTCGTGTCAGCACCCGTACAGAATTTCTCATCCACGCCATTGGTTCGCATGGCGCGCCACTTGTAATGGTCGCCACCCAACCATAGTTCCGTGATGCTGCGAAACTTATGGTCGTCGGCCACCATCTGCGGCACCAAGTGACAGTGATAGTCGATGATCGGCATTTTGGCAGCATGATTGTGGTACAGATCCTGTGCGGTGGGGGTGTCCAACAGGAAGTTTTCGTCCATGAACTGTTTCATAATCTTGTTCGTTGATTCGTTTTATTAAATATGAGTTTGTTGTTGCAAAAATAGTACAAAATATTGGAAATCTCAAGGCTTTTAACTATATTTGCACAAAATAAATTGGGCAGATGAATAAAGTATTGCTGATCTACACCGGTGGCACTATCGGCATGGGTAAGAATTCGTACACAGGCGCTTTGGAACCCCTTGATTTCAACCATCTTGTCGACTCCATGCCGGAGTTCCAACTGATCAAGACCGACATTGATATCTATCAGTTCGCCCCACCCATAGATTCCAGCGACATGGCCCCCGAGAAATGGGCACAGCTCGTGCGCATCATCACGCGAGACTATGATCAATACGATGGCTTCGTCATTTTGCACGGCACAGACACGATGGCCTACACTGCCTCGGCGCTTTCTTTCCTCCTTGAAAACCTCACCAAGCCCGTTATCCTCACCGGCTCGCAGCTTCCCATCGGACAATTGCGCACCGACGGGAAAGAAAACCTCGTGACCAGCATTGAGCTTGCAGCCCTGAAAGACGCCGACGGCAACGCGCGGGTGCCCGAAGTGTGCATCTATTTCAGCGGGCATCTCATCAGGGGCAACCGCTCCACCAAGATCAACGCCGACGGATTCCACGCCTTCGACTCTTTCAACTATCCCCATCTGTGCGATGCCGGCGTGAGCTTCAGCTTCCACGACCATCACATTCTCAAGCCCGACTTCACCAAAACGCTGATGCCCCACCTCGCAATGGACCCCAACGTGGTGGTGTTCAGCCTGTTTCCCGGCGTACAGGAGCACGTGGTCAAAAACGTGTTACTGTCCAAGGAGGTGCGAGGCATCGTCATGAGGACCTTCGGAAGCGGCAACGCCCCGCAGACGTCATGGCTGCAGTACACCCTGCGCGAAGCCGCCAATCGCGGTATCGTGGTGGTGAATATCAGCCAGTGTGTGGCAGGGACGGTTGAGATGGCCCGATACGGTACAGGCTGTCAACTCAAACAAAACGGCGTAGTGTCCGGATACGACTCCACGGTCGAGGCCGCAGTGACCAAGTTGATGTATCTCTTGGCAAGATATAAGAACCCCAATGTCATCC
Organism: Prevotella sp. UBA1395; assembly: GCA_002305235.1. GTDB lineage: Bacteria > Bacteroidota > Bacteroidia > Bacteroidales > Bacteroidaceae > Prevotella. The sequence goes on from DBQL01000181.1 coordinate 9,790, forward strand.
GCAGCATGATGAACAAGTCATTGGCCGGCGAGATCACCATTGAATGACCTCTCGCCCGCCCCGCCGAGCAGCAACCGATAACCAAACTCCCCGACAACACGAAAAACACGGTATGAAATTTTGACAAAAGGTTTGTCATTTTGCCCATCATATCCCATCAGGTTATGCTCGCCCGCAAATACGGCCAAAACGAGCATACTTTACAACATTCTGCAAATCAACAAGTTGCAAAAACACAACGCTCAACCTTCATCATTTACCCCCCCGATAGGGTTGCGATTGCTATCGTTTCGCGTCACGAAAAGATAGTAACCACGAGACGAAAAGACCCATTCCGCCATGCCTTCAGGCCTCAATCGCGAAACAAAAAGATGGTCTTTGCCACGAAAAATCATCTGAAACCGCGAGAAAACAGCCGGGGTGATGGCAGAGCGAGCGTCATTTTCTCGTAGAATGAGCAATGGTGAAGTGTTAAAATCCATACCGAAATCTTGACAAACACTTGGCCCGGCCCTTGGTGTTTTGTGTCGGTCTCCGGCGTTGTCATGATCTTTTCAGCCACCATCAACCCCGCATCGCGCCATCAACAGCCCAACGCCAAGGCCTCCGCGCATACCATCCCCACGGCCGCTGCCATTTCCTGCCCCGGCGTGCCAAACATGGCCGGCAAGACTAACGGCACAAAAAAAGGTCGCATACGTTGTGTATGCGACCCTCTGTCATATCTCGAGATCTTTATTTCTTAAAGAAATCCTTAACGGCTTCGTTAGGAACCATCTTCTCATCAAAGGTATAAGCACCGGTCTTGGGGCTCTTTACCATCTTGATGACCTTTGAGTAAGCGCGACCATCCATTGATCCTTCATGAAGGGTAGCGACCGCTTTTTTTGCCATAGTATATCTTCGTTAATTGGTTTATGCAAGATTACTTGATCTCCTTGTGGAGAGTCATCTTCTTCATAATAGGGTTATACTTCATGAGTTCGAGACGCTCAGCAGTATTCTTACGGTTCTTGGTGGTAATGTAACGGCTTGTGCCTGCGAGGCCGGAGTTCTTCATCTCGGTACACTCCAATATAACCTGCACTCTATTACCTTTAGCTTTCTTTGCCATGATGATTATTCTCCTATAACTTTAATGTCTTTCCAGTCGCAATAACCTTTAGCAACTGCCTGCTTCAAAGCAGCATCGAGACCTACCCTATTAATAAGACGGAGACCAGCAGCACTGATCTTGAGTGATATCCAGCAACCCTCTTCTACATAGTAGAACTTCTTGCTGAAAAGGTTGACGTCAAAGCTTCTCTTTGTACGGTGCTTTGAGTGAGACACATTACAACCTATCTGTGCCTTCTTTCCTGTGATCTGACAAATCTTAGACATTGCTATTCTTTGTTTTTGATTTCGATTTTGATACTTATTCCAAACAGTGTGCAAAATTACAAATTATTCCCAATGTGACAAAATATTTGCAAAAAGAAATCTTGTTTTTAAGCTATTTTAATTGAAATACAGCTCCATGCGAGAAAAACCGTGCTTCCGAGCCACAACAGGCAACACTTGTCGGCAAGGGTAAGAAGTCGAAAAATATCATATCATCAGCACATCATCTCACCCTTCCTGTACCGGCAACCGCTCCTTGAGATAGTCGAGAAACAGTTGCAACGACTTGTTTGAGGCTATGGCGAGATTGATGTCACGGCCGAAATCTTCGGTCAGTTTGAATGCCCGCACGTCATCTTTGTTGCCATAGCCTATCCAGATGGTGCCCACCGGAATATCCGGCGTGCCGCCGGTGGGTCCGGCTATGCCCGTGGCAGCAATGGCAAAGGTGCAGTTCAGCGCGTCGCACGCACCGCAAACCATTTGCTTGGCAACGTTCTCACTAACCGCCGTCTCTTGCTCCAAGGTCTCGTGAGACACGTTCAGGATGCTCTCTTTCACGTCATTGGAATAGGCTATGATGCCGCCCTTGAAATAGTTGGAGGCACCTGACACAGAGATGATAGCCTCGGCAATGCGGCCTCCCGTGCAACTTTCGGCCGTTCCAAGCGTGGCACCCAGCCTATAAAGGGCCTCTTGGATATTACGGCTCAGTATCTTACTTTCAAATTCCATAATCTATTCGAATGTCACTTTAGAAAACGCCGGTACATCGATGGCGCAGAAGTCATTATCCATAAACTTATAGTAGCCCACGATGCCGATCATCGCGGCATTGTCGGTGGTATAACTGAACTTGGGTATATAGATGGTCCAGCCATATTTCTCGGCATGTTCGCAAAAGGCATTGCGCAGACCGTTATTGGCCGACACTCCGCCGGCAACGGCCACATGCTTGATGCCGGTCTCCTTGACGGCCAACCGCAACTTCTTCATCAGGATGTCTACAATGGTGAACTCAAGGCTTGCGGCCAAGTCTTCCTTGTGATGCTCTATGAAATCGGGGTCTTCGGCCACCCAGTCGCGAAGGTTGTAGAGAAATGAGGTCTTCAATCCCGAGAACGAATAGTCCAATCCGGGGATATGAGGCTCCGAGAAATGATAGGCTTTCGGATTGCCCTGACGAGCAAGCCTGTCGATGATCGGTCCGCCGGGATAGCCCAGTCCCATCACTTTGGAACACTTGTCGATGGCTTCTCCGGCCGCGTCGTCGATGGTTTGCCCGAGAACTTCTATATCGTTATATGCATTGACTTTGACGATTTGCGAGTTGCCTCCCGATACCAACAGGCAGAGATAAGGGAACGGCGGAGCCTGATGGTCGTCGTCGCTCTCCTTGATGAAATGGGCCAACACGTGACCTTGCAGATGATTCACATCGATCAACGGTATCTCCAGACTGCGCGCCAAGCCCTTGGCGAAACTCACTCCGACAAGCAACGAACCCATCAGGCCGGGCCCACGGGTGAAGGCTATGGCCGAAAGCTGTTCCTTGGTGACACCGGCCCGTGCCAGCGCTTGGTCGACGACGGGCACCACATTCTGCTGATGTGCACGACTTGCCAGCTCGGGAACCACGCCACCGTATGCACGATGCACATCCTGAGAGGCTGTCACGTTGCTCAGAAGCACACCGTTCTTCAACACGGCGGCCGAGGTGTCGTCGCAGCTGCTCTCTATACCTAATATATAAATATCTTTTTCCATACGCTATATTCCGTTGAAATATAAATTCTATTAACATTGCGTGCCCGTTGCCCATCGGCTTATAGAGCAGGCCGCGGGCAGCGCCACAGTGCCGATTTCTCACCCTTTGCCACTCTCGAGCATGCTGCGGGCATGAGGCTTTCGGCACGAGTCAACCCTTATTCTGACAGCACTTCGACACCCGTCTCGGTCATCAGGAAGGTGTGTTCCCACTGTGCGGATGGTTTCTCGTCACCCGAGATCACCTCCCACCCATAGGGGTCGCCCTCGTCGATGAACACCTCCCATGTGCCCATGTTGATCATGGGCTCGATGGTGAACACCATGCCGGGAACAAGCAGCATGCCCGTGCCCTTGCGGCCATAGTGCAATATCTCGGGTTCCTCGTGCATGGAGAGCCCCACTCCGTGCCCACAGAGGTCTCTCACCACGCCGTAATGATATTTCTCGGCATGCTTTTGGATGGCGTTGCCGATGTCGCCCACAAAACAATAGGGCTTGGCGGCCTCGGCACCAATCTCGAGACATTCCTTGGCCACGCGCACCAGCTGCTCTTTCTCGGGGGTTGACTTGCCGCCGATGATAAACATTCGTGACGCGTCACCATAATAACCGTTATAGTCGATGGTCATGTCGACGTTGACAATGTCTCCCTCTTCAAGCACGTCTTCTTTCTTGGGAATACCGTGACACACCACCTCGTTAATGCTAGTACATACGCTTTTGGGAAATCCCTCGAAGTTAAGGCACGAGGGATGACAATCGTGCTCCTCGCAGTATTTCATGCAAATGTCGTCAATATCCTGTGTGGTCATGCCCGGGCGAATGGCTTCGGCCACCGCGTCGAGACAGCCCGTGTTGAGCCTTCCGGCTATCCTGATGCCCTCGATCTGCTCCGGGGTGCGGATCATATCGCGCGAAGGCACCGTCTTGCCCTTGCTCTCCCAATACAACACTTTCTTGTCAAGCTCGGTGAGAGGTTGTCCGGGAAGACAGTGCCATCTTTTTCTCTTATTGCTAACCATAATGATAATACTTAAAATTGATGCAAAGTTAATACTTTTGCAATGATTCGGACTAAATATTCCATTAAAAAAGCCTATACAACGGCCTGAACTCACATTCGGTCCCGTCGCAGAAACTCCATTACCACGGAAGTCCAGTCGGTGCCGTTTTCGGGGCAAAGGGTGCGGAATCCCAACTCGCTGGCCGCCGCGCAGTTTCTCATGCTGTCGTCAACAAACAGTATCTCTTCGGGAAGGGTGTTCTCCTCACGCAGAATATACCGGAAAAAACGGGCTTGCGGCTTCATTTCCCGCATCTCGTAACTGCGATACATCCTGTCGAAATAAAAACTCAGCGGATGTCCGTCGCCCGAAAATTCATCAGAGTCGGCCCACGCCTGCATAAACCCATTGGTATTGGAGGCAAGCACCAAGCGGTACCCCATCTCGCGGATGCGGCTCAGTGCGTCGATGCTGTAAGTCGGAACCTCCTTGACATATCCCTTCCACGCATATTGGCACCGGTCCCATGAAACTTCGGTGCCGACATGGGTGCTCAGCCGTTGCCGAAACTCCTCCTCGGTGATCTTGCCACTTTCCAAGTCGCCAAAGAATCCCGACTGCACATAGGGGTCTAACAATTGCTCGGCATCGGCCGCACCAATCTCTTTGAATCTGCGTATAGGCTCGTCATTATCAATGGTCATGATGACTCCCCCGAGATCGAAGGCTATCGTCTTTATCATATTTATTCTTGGGATGTTTTAGTCGTTAAACAAGTCGAGTTTGTTCTTTCGGGCCTCCTCTATGGAGATGATCTTCTGTTGCTGTTGGGCAAANNTATTCGTCCTTGTTGAGCAGTCGCGCGGCGGCGAGCACATTCTGCGCCGCGTCTTTCATCCATACCACCGGACCGTCATATTCGGGAGCGATCTTCAACGCCACGTGAAGCTGTGAAGTAGTGGCACCGCCAATCATGATAGGTATGGTGAGTCCGGCACTCTTCATTTCGCGAGCCACATTCACCATCTCTTGCAACGAAGGGGTGATCAGTCCGCTCAGGCCCACCATGTCGGCCTTGGTCTCTATGGCCTTTTTCACGATGTGTTCGGGAGGCACCATCACACCCATGTCGATCACTTCGTAGTTGTTGCAACCCATCACCACACCGACAATATTCTTGCCGATGTCGTGGACATCACCCTTGACGGTGGCAATCACCAAGCGGCCGGCACTCGACTGCCCGTCGACCTTCTCGGCCTCGATATAGGGTTGCAGGATGGCAACGGCCTGCTTCATGGTGCGTGCGGTCTTGACCACCTGCGGCAAGAACATCTTGCCCGCGCCAAAAAGATCTCCCACCTCGTTCATTCCCTTCATCAGCGGACCCTCGATGATATCTACGGCATGGGGATAGATCTCCAATGCCTCGTGCAAGTCGGCGTCCAAATGCTCGGAAATGCCTTTGCGGAGCGCGTAAACAAGTCTCGAGGTGAGGTCGCCCTGACGCCATTCCTCGTGTCTTGCCTCCGATGGCATCGCCACTCCACCGTTCTGAGCGGCTGCTTTCCGGGCCTCTTGCTCGGCCTTGACTTGCTCTGCGAGGTCGATCAGATCCTCCGACGCGCCTTTGCGACGATTCAGAATGACATCTTCGATGATATTGAGATGGTCTTCGGGAATATCCGAATAGGTTATCTTCGTGGCCGGATTGACAATGCCAAAATCCATACCCACCTGAATGGCATGGTAAAGGAATGCGGCATGCATGGCCTCACGGATATAATCATTGCCACGGAAGGAGAAGCTCAGATTGCTCACTCCGCCACTGACATGCGCTCCCGGAAGATTTTTTTTGATCCACTCGGTGGCCTTGATGAATCCCACGGCATAGTCATCGTGTTCTTCCATGCCCGTGGCAATGGCGAGAATGTTGGGGTCGAAAATGATATCCAAAGGATTGAAACCGGCCTTTTGAGTCAGCAAGTCGTATGACCGCTTGGCAATTTCTATTCGTCTCTCAAAAGAAGTGGCCTGTCCTTGCTCGTCAAAGCACATCACGACAACGGCCGCGCCAAACCGCTTCACCTCGCGAGCATGGCTCAGAAACACTTCCTCGCCCTCTTTCAGAGAGATGGAGTTGACAATGCACTTGCCCTGAACACATTTCAGTCCGGCCTGTATCACTTCCCAGTTACTGGAATCTATCATCACCGGCACACGGGCAATGTCGGGTTCGGAGGCAATGAGATTCAAGAAATTGGCCATCTCCTGAGGCGACTCCAACAGGCCGTCGTCCATGTTTACGTCTATGACGATGGCCCCGTCTTCTACCTGTCGGCGCGCGATCATCGCCGCCTCATCATACTTCTTCTCTTTGATGAGTCTCAAAAACTTGCGCGAGCCGGCCACATTGCA